>NZ_JBEXXQ010000001.1:397973-458577 GCF_040630525.1 Streptomyces sp. NPDC005799 | reverse complement strand
AGTGCCCGCGAACTTCGGAAGGTTGTCAGCCGGTCAGACGCCGTCTGGAACCATCCATCCCCGCCCTATGACGCGGACGGTAGATAAAGAACAAGGTTAGGGCCTGTTGCGAAAGTCCCGCCGTCCGCCCAGAGGGGGGCCCTGCGGCGTCGTGGGGCCCCCGCGCGAGGTTGTTCGAGCGTGGGGGAGCGTGCCGGGCGTCGCGGGGCACGCGGGACTGTGCAACAGGCCCTAACGGGCGGTCACCGCCAGTTTGGCCCCGAGCGCCACGAACGACCCGGCGAACGTCCGTCGCAGCCACGTCATCACCCTCGGCCGTGAGGTGACGTGGCTGCGGACCGAGGCGGCGAGCACTCCGTAGAGGGCGAAGACGACGAACGTCGCCAGCATGAACACACCGCTCAGACCCAGCATGCGCGGCAGGGCGTGCTGGGCGGCCGGGTCCACGAACTGCGGCAGGAACGCGACGAAGAAGATCGTCAGCTTCGGGTTGAGCAGATTGATCAGCACGCCCCGCACGATCACGCGCCCGGCGGAGAGCGGCGCGGCCTCCTCGTCGACGTCGATGGCGCGCCGGTCCCGCAGGGTCGCCCAGGCCATGTACAGCAGATAGCCGACTCCGGCGTACTTGACGACCTGGAAGGCCGCGGCGCTCGCGTTCAGCAGGGCCGCGAGCCCGGTCACGGTGGCCAGCACGTGCGGCACGATGCCGAGCGTGCACGCGAAGGCGGCGACCACGCTCGCCCGCCGGCCGTGGGACAGCCCGGCAGCGAGGGTGTAGACGACGCCGGTGCCGGGGGTGGCGACGACGACCAGGGTGGTGAGGAGGAAGGCGAGGCTCATGCCCGCCAGCCTGTCGCCGCACCGGTCCCCGATACAGGTCCAATCCGGCACCTGCATCGGGGACCACCGCAACGCGGTTGCGGCAGAGGTCAGCTGCCCACCAGGCGACCCGCCAGGTAGCCCTCGATCTGGTCCAGCGACACGCGCTCCTGCTTCATCGAGTCCCGCTCGCGCACCGTCACCGCGTTGTCCTCGAGCGTGTCGAAGTCGACCGTCACGCAGTACGGCGTGCCGATCTCGTCCTGGCGGCGGTAGCGGCGGCCGATGGCGCCGGCGTCGTCGAACTCGATGTTCCAGTTCTGCCGCAGGGCCTGGGCGAGGCCCTTGGCCTTCGGGGACAGCTCGGGGTTGCGGGAGAGCGGGAGCACCGCGACCTTGACCGGGGCCAGCCGGTGGTCGAGGCGCAGCACCGTGCGCTTCTCCAGCTTGCCCTTGGCGTTGGGGGCCTCGTCCTCGACGTAGGCGTCCAGCAGGAACGCCAGCATCGCGCGGCCGACACCGGCCGCGGGCTCGATGACGTACGGCGTCCAGCGCTCCTGGGCCTCCTGGTCGTAGTAGACGAGGTCCTGGCCGGAGGCCTTGGAGTGGGCGGTGAGGTCGTAGTCGGTGCGGTTGGCCACACCCTCGAGCTCGCCCCACTCGTTGCCGCCGAACTGGAAGCGGTACTCGATGTCAGCGGTGCGCTTGGAGTAGTGGGAGAGCTTCTCCTGCGGGTGCTCGTACCACCGCATGTTCTCCTCGCGCAGGCCGAGACCGGTGTACCAGTTCCAGCGCTGCTCCATCCAGTACTCCTGCCACTTCTCGTCCTCGCCCGGCTTGACGAAGAACTCCATCTCCATCTGCTCGAACTCGCGGGTGCGGAAGATGAAGTTGCCGGGCGTGATCTCGTTGCGGAAGGACTTGCCCATCTGCGCGATGCCGAACGGCGGCTTCTTGCGCGCGGCGGTCTGCACCAGGGCGAAGTTGGTGAAGATGCCCTGCGCGGTCTCGGGGCGCAGGTAGGCGACGGAGCCGCTGTCCTGCGTCGGGCCGAGGTGCGTGGAGAGCAGACCGGAGAACTGCTTGGGCTCGGTGAACTGGCCCTTGTTGCCGCAGTTGGGGCAGTTGACGTCGGCCAGGCCGTTCTCCGGGAGGCGACCGTGCTTGGCCTCGTAGGCCTCCTCCAGGTGGTCGGCGCGGAACCGCTTGTGACAGGAGGTGCACTCGGTCAGCGGGTCCGTGAAGGTGGCGACGTGGCCGGAGGCGACCCAGACCTCGGGGGCCAGGATCACGGACGAGTCGAGACCGACCACGTCCTCGCGCGACGTCACCATGTAGCGCCACCACTGGCGCTTCAGGTTCTCCTTGAGCTCGACACCCAGCGGTCCGTAGTCCCAGGCGGCGCGCTGGCCGCCGTAGATCTCACTGCAGGGGAATACGAAGCCACGGCGCTTGCTCAGGCTGACGATGGTGTCGATCTTGTCGGCGGCCACGGTGCTCTCTTCATTACGACGACGGGCGACGAAGCGAGACGCTTCAGAGCGAATGCTTCAGGGTACCGGCGGGGGCTCCCCCTCAATCAAATCGGTTCCGGTCGGATCGTTTATTGACAACGGTTTCCATGTCAGATGAAAATGACTGTCATGAACGTACGACGACAGCACATAACCGGGGTGGCCGTGGCGGCCGTCACCGCCCTCGGCCTCACCACCCTCTCCGCCTGCTCCTCCGCCGGTGCCGCCGCGGCCGGTGACGGCAAGTTCGACGTCGTCGCGTCGTTCTATCCGATGGCCTTCCTCGCCGAGCGGATCGGCGGCGCCCACGTCCACGTCACCAGCCTCACCCAGCCCGGCCAGGAACCGCACGACCTGGAGATCAGCGCCCAGCAGACCGCGCGGCTGCAGGAGTCCGACGCGGTGCTGTACCTGAAGAACCTCCAGCCCTCCGTCGACGAGGCGGTGGCCCAGTCCGGCGTGAAGACGAAGATCGACGCCGCCTCCCTCACCTCGCTGGAGAAGCACGGCAACGAGGTCGGCGGCCACGCGGCCTCCCACGACGACTCCAAGAACGAGGAGCTGGCCGGCCTCGACCCGCACATCTGGCTCGACCCGGTGCGCTACGCCCACGTCGCCGAGGGGGTCGGCGCCGCCTTCGAGAAGGCCGACCCCAAGAACGCGGCCGACTACAAGAAGAACACCGCGGCCCTGGTCAAGAGGCTCGACGAGCTGAACAAGCAGTTCGAGGACGGGCTCGCGCACACCCGGTCAAAGGTCTTCATCACCACCCACGCCGCCTTCGGCTACCTCGCCGAGCGCTACGGCCTGACCGAGGAGGCCATCAACGGCCTCGACCCCGAGTCCGAGCCGAGCGCGGCGCGGGTGCGCGCCCTGGAGCAGCTGGCGAAGGCCGACCACGTCACCACGGTCTTCTACGAGACGCTCGTCAGCGACAAGACCGCGAAGACCGTCGCCTCCGACGCCGGTCTGAGGACGGACGTCCTGGACCCGATCGAGGGCATCACCGCCAAGTCCCGCGGCAGGGACTACTTCTCCGTGCAGGAGGCCAACCTCAAGGCGCTGCAGACGGCCCTGGGGACGAAGTGACACCGAAGGACGCGGAGGACGGCATGACCGAGCCCGTCATATCCCTGCGGGGGGTCACCGCCGAGCTGGGCTCGCGCCCCGTGCTGCGCGGCATCGACCTCACCGTGGCACGGGGGGAGGTCGTCGCGCTGCTCGGCGCCAACGGCTCCGGCAAGTCGACGGCGGTCCGGACGGTCATCGGCCAGGTGCCGGTGAGCGCCGGGGAGATCGAGCTGTTCGGGACGCCGAGAAGGCGGTTCCGGGACTGGGCGCGCGTGGGGTACGTACCGCAGCGCACCACGGCCGCGGGCGGTGTCCCGGCGACCGTCACCGAGATCGTCTCCTCGGGACGGCTCTCCCGGACCCGCTTCGGCGTCCTGCGCCGGGCCGACCACGCGGCCGTGCGCCGGGCGCTGGAGCTGGTCGGGATGACGGACCGGGCGAAGGACTCCGTGAACGCCCTCTCCGGCGGCCAGCACCAGCGCGTCCTGATCGCCCGCGCGCTCGCCGCCGAACCCGAACTGCTGATCATGGACGAGCCGATGGCGGGCGTGGACCTGGCGAGTCAGGAGGTGCTGGCGCGGACGCTCAGGGAGCAGGTGGCGGCCGGTTCGACCGTCCTGCTCGTGCTGCACGAACTCGGGCCGCTGGAGCCGCTGATCGACCGCGCGGTCGTGCTCCGCGACGGCTGCGTGACGCACGACGGACCGCCGCCGCCCGCACTCGGGCAGCACGCCCTTCCCGGCCACGACCACGTACATCCCCACGGGCCGATCCGCACGGGGCTGCTGAGCTGATGGGACTGTGATGGACTTCCTCGACTACGCCTTCATGCAGCGAGCCCTGCTCGCCGCCGTCCTGGTCGGCATCACGGCCCCGGCGATCGGCATCTACCTCGTCCAGCGCCGCCAGGCCCTGATGGGCGACGGCATCGGGCATGTCGCGATGACGGGTGTCGGCCTCGGCTTCCTGCTCTCGGCCTCCCCCGTGTGGATGGCGACCCTCACGTCCGTGCTGGGCGCGATCCTCATGGAGCTCATCCGCTGGTACGGCCGCACCCGCGGCGACATCGCCCTCGCCATGCTCTTCTACGGCGGTATGGCGGGCGGGGTGATGTTCATCAACCTCGCGCCCGGCGGCTCCAACGCGAACCTGACGTCGTACCTCTTCGGATCGCTCTCGACGGTCTCGCCGTCGGACGTGACGGCGATCTGTCTGCTGGCGGGCTTCGTCGTGCTGGTCACCCTCGGTCTGCGCCGGCAACTGTTCGCGGTGAGCCAGGACGAGGAGTTCGCGCGGGTGACGGGGCTGCCGGTGCGGGCGCTGAACCTGCTCACCGCGGTCACGGCGGCCGTGACGGTGACGGTCGCGATGCGGGTGGTGGGGCTGCTGCTGGTCAGCGCGCTGATGGTGGTGCCGGTAGCCGCGGCCCAGCAGCTCAGCCGGAGCTTCGCGGCGACGTTCGCGATCGCGGTGGCCATCGGCGTGTCGGTGACCCTCGGCGGCACGATCACCTCGTACTACCAGGACGTGCCGCCCGGGGCGACGATCGTGCTGCTGACCATCGCGGCCTTCGTCCTGCTGACCGCCCTCGCCGCCCCTCTCGCCCGCCGCCGCGCCCGTGCGGCCGCCGCCGCGCGGCCCGCCGGCGACCCCGTGGAGTGCGCGATTCCGGCCGGTCGGGAGGCCGGGGGGAAGGTCGGCGTCTGACCGCCCACAGCCCGGGCTGGCACAATGACCGGGCAGGCGCAGACGCGACCCTCGTGAAGGAGGAACCGGTGACGACCGCTGGACCGCCCGTGAAGGGCCGTGCCACCCGGCAGCGGGCCGCCGTGGCGGCAGCCCTGGACGAGGTCGACGAGTTCCGCAGCGCGCAGGAGCTTCACGACATGCTCAAGCACAAGGGCGACTCGGTCGGCCTCACCACGGTCTACCGCACCCTGCAGTCCCTCGCCGACGCCGGCGAGGTCGACGTCCTGCGCACCTCCGACGGCGAGTCGGTCTACCGCCGCTGCTCGACCGGCGAGCACCACCACCACCTGGTCTGCCGCGTCTGCGGCAAGGCGGTGGAGGTGGAGGGCCCGGCGGTCGAGAAATGGGCGGAGGCCATCGCCGCCGAACACGGCTACGTCAACGTGGCCCACACGGTGGAGATCTTCGGCACCTGCGCGGACTGCGCCGCAGGTTGAGCCGGTCAGGGTGCGGCCGCGCCCTGTGCTCACAGCCTGAGGAACGCACGGGCCTGGAGGCGGGGGGCTTCACGACGTGGTGTCGTCGCCCCTCATCGCCGCCTCCATGGCGAGCAGTTCCTCGTTCGGCACGGCGCCGCCGAAGCGGCGGTCGCGGGAGGCGAACTCGACGCACGCCCGCCACAGGTCACGGCGGTCGAAGTCGGGCCAGAGCACGTCCTGGAAGACCATCTCGGCGTAGGCGCTCTGCCAGAGCAGGTAGTTGGAGGTGCGCTGCTCGCCGCTGGGCCGCAGGAACAGGTCCACGTCCGGCATGTCCGGGTAGTACAGGTACTTGGCGAGGGTCTTCTCGTTGACCTTGCCGGGATCCAGGCGGCCCGCCGCCACGTCCTCGGCGAGCGCCTTCGCCGCGTCGGCGATCTCCGCGCGGCCGCCGTAGTTCATGCAGAAGTACAGGGTCAGCCGGTCGTTGTCCTTCGTCTGCTCCTGGGCGACCTGGAGCTCCTTGGCGACCGACTTCCACAGCTTGGGCATCCGGCCCACCCAACGCACCCGGACGCCCAGTTCGTCGAGCGTGTCCCGGCTCTTGCGGATGAAGTCGCGGTTGAAGTTCATCAGGAAGCGGACCTCGTCGGGCGAACGCTTCCAGTTCTCGGTGGAGAAGGCGTACAGCGAGATGCTGCCGACGCCCATCTCGATCGCGCCCTGCAGCACGTCCACGACGCGCTCGGCGCCGACCTTGTGGCCCTCGGTGCGGGGCAGTCCGCGCTGCTTGGCCCAGCGGCCGTTCCCATCCATGACGATCGCCACATGGTTGGGGACGAGCTCACCCGGGAGCTTCGGCGCGCGGGCGCCCGACGGGTGCGGCTCCGGCGCCTTGTACTCGCGGCGCCGGCTTCCCAGGATCCCGCGTACGACCATGTGCTTCTCGTCTCCTCTTACCGCTTACTTCTCTACGTAACGAAGCGAACGCAGTCCGCGTTCCAGATGCCAGTGCAGATACGCGGACACCAGCCCGCTCCCCTCCCGGACGTACCGCGGCTCGCACGCGTCCGCGGTCTCCCAGTCTCCCGTAAGCAGCGCGCCGAGGAGGTCCAGGGTCTGCGGAGACGGTACGACACTGCCGGCCACCCGGCAGTCGGCGCAGACCGAGCCGCCGGAGGCGACGGAGAAGAACCGGTTCGGCCCGGGCAGCCCGCACTTGGCGCAGTCGCTGAAGCTGGGCGCGTAGCCGTTGACGGCGAGGGAGCGCAGCAGGAAGGCGTCGAGGACGAGGTGCGGGGCGTGCTCGCCGCGGGCCAGCGTCCGCAGGGCGCCGACGAGCAACAGGTACTGCTGGACCGCCGGCTCGCCCTCGTGGTCCGTGAAGCGCTCGGCGGTCTCCAGCATGGCGGTGCCCGCGGTGTAGCGGGCGTAGTCGCTCACGATCCCCCCGCCGTACGGGGCGATGGTCTCGCTCTGCGTGCACAGCGGCAGCCCGCGCCCCACCAGCTCGCTCCCCCGCACGAAGAACTGCACGTCGACATGGGAGAAGGGTTCGAGCCGCGCCCCGAACTTCGACTTGGTCCGCCGCACACCGCGGGCCACGGCCCGCACCCGCCCGTGCCCGCGCGTGAGCAGCGTGATGATGCGGTCCGCCTCACCGAGCTTCTGGGTGCGCAGCACGATGCCGTCGTCGCGGAACAGGCTCATGGGCCCCATTCTCGCCCACCGCGGGGGCCTCCCGCACAGCCCCCGGATCGGCGTCCCACTCCTTGCCACCGCCGAAGGGTCTCAGCTGGACGTACGGCCCCTCGTGGCCCATCACGATCCCGGCCTTCCCGGTACACGTGTCCACGACATGACTGCCGACCGGTGGTTTGGGGGGCTTCATTTCCTCTCCTTAACGACCGTAATAAAAGCGACTCGGAATTCCGGGCGGAGGTGAGACCCGGCACTCCAGCGTGCTTCCCCTTCCCTTTTTGATTTCACGCTTTTGCTGCCGATAACGGCGTACAGCCCCTAAAATCGGCAGGAGTCTGCGCACTTCACGCGTCTGACGGAGGGACAGCGGAATTCACCGGGGCCGTACGGACACCAGCCCGGCCTCGTACGCCAGGATGACCAGCTGGACGCGGTCCCGCGCGTCGAGTTTGGTCAGCAGCCGGGTGAGGTACGTCTTCGCGGTCGCGACGCTGATGCACAGCTCGGCCGCGATCTCCGTGTTGGACAGGCCGGAGCCGACCAGGGTGAGGACCTCGCGTTCGCGGTCCGTGATACCGGTCAGTTCCCGGCGGCCGACGGCCGGTTCGGGGCGTGCGGCGAAGTCGTGGATGAGGCGGCGGGTCACGCTCGGCGCGATCAGCGCGTCACCGGCCGCCACGACGCGCACCGCGCCGATGATGTCGTCCAGCCCCATGTCCTTGACCAAGAAGCCGGACGCGCCGGCCCGCAGGGCGCCGTAGACGTGGTCGTCGTCGTCGAAGGTGGTCAGGACGACCACCCGGGCGTCGGAGCCGGAGGCGGTGATGCGGCGGGTGGCCTCGATGCCGTCCATGCCCGGCATGCGGATGTCCATGACGACGACGTCCGGGGCGAGTTCGGCCGTCAGCCGTACGGCCTCCGTGCCGTCCGCCGCCTCGCCGACCACCTCCAGGTCGTCGAGCTCGGCCATCACCATGCTCAGCGCGGTGCGGATGAGTTCCTGGTCGTCGGCGAGGACGACCCGTACCGCCCGGTCCGTCATCGCACGCCTGCCGGTACCGGCAGGCGCGCCGCGACCCGGAAACCGCCCTCGGGGCGGGGGGCCGCCGTGAACTCGCCGTGCAGCAGGGCGACCCGCTCGCGCATCCCGGCCAGACCGAACCCGGTGTCGGTGCGGGCGCCGTGGCCGCGGCCCTCGTCGGTGATCTCGAGGGTGAGGTCGTCGTCGGTGTAGCGCAGGGTGACCTGGCACCGGGGGGTTCCCGCGTGCCGGACCACGTTCGTCACCGACTCCTGGATGATCCGGAACGCCGACAGGTCGATCTCCGGCGGGAGCCGGCGGGGCTCGCCGAGGCGCCGTACCTCCACCCGTACGCCCGCCGCGGTCGTCGTGGCCGCCAGGCGGTCGACGTCGTCCAGGCCCGCCGGGATCGCGTCGCCGGTGCCGCCGTCGTCCGCCGCCCGCAGCGCGACCAGCATGCGGCGCAGGCCGGCCAGTGTCTCGCGGCCCTCGGTCTCCACCGCCCGCATGGCCGCGAGGGCCGCCTCGGGACGGGTCCCGGCCACCCGGGCCGCGGCGCCCGCCTGGAGGGCGATGATGCCGATGCTGTGGGCGACGGTGTCGTGCATCTCACGGGCAATGCGCAGCCGTTCGGCGGTGACGGCCCGGCCCGCGTGCTCGGCGCTCAGGCGTTCGGCGTGCAGTCGGGACTGGTGGCTGGAGTTGCCGAGCAGCCAGGCGATGACGGTGACGAGGGCGACGGCCAGTTCGGGTCCCGTACCGGCGACCCAGCCGCACAGCATCCGCACCGATACGTAGACGGCCAGGGTGCCGACCGCCAGGGCCAGGGCGATGAGCGCGGTGCGCCGGGGATGGGCCGCGGCGATGAAGTACAGCGCGACGATGGTGGTGAGGTACTGCGCCAGGGGGAGCTCACCCACGCCGAGGGTGGTCGTCTCGACGACCGCGGCGAGGATCGTCCACGTCAGCGCGCGCAGCGGCCTGCGTTGCAGCAGCCGGGCGCCCCGGAACGCCAGCACGGTGGACACTGCCAGGAACAGCATCCCGTCCCAGCGGTAGAGCTGGGCCGCCGGCCACTGGCTGGGCTCCAGCTCGCCGGGCAGCCGGAACGTCGTCACCAGCGTGAACAGCGTGCTCACGCACCACACGACCGCCGTCCAGTCACCCGGCGACAGACGCTTGAGCAGGGGCTGCGGAGGCGGGGTGGCGGACATGCCGTGATCGTAGGCGGCCCCTCCCGCGCCGGTCATCGGCCCGGGGACGTACAACCACGGTCGACAGCCGGTCCGGACGAGTGTCAGCGTCCGCCCGATGCCCGGGACCACCCGCCCGCGCGACCGTGGTCCACATGATCGAAGTCGAACAGCTCACCAAGCGGTACGGCCCCACGACCGCCGTACGCGACCTGTCCTTCACCGTCCGCCCCGGCCATGTCACCGGCTTCCTCGGCCCCAACGGCGCGGGCAAGACCACCACCCTGCGGATGCTGCTGGGCCTCGTCGAGCCGACGTCCGGCACGGCGACGATCAGCGGCCACTCCTTCCGCCGCCATCCCCGCGGTCTGCACCACGTCGGCGCCCTCCTCGACGCGCACGACGTGCACGGCGGCCGCAGCGCGCGGGCGCATCTGCACGCGCTGGCCCGCGGCAACCGGATCCCGCGCCGCCGGGTGGACGAGGTGCTCGCCGAGGTCGGTCTCACCGACGCGGCGGCCCGGCGCCGGGTCGGCACCTTCTCGCTCGGCATGAAGCAGCGGCTGGGCATCGCGGCCGCCCTGCTCGGCGACCCACCGGTGCTGATGTTCGACGAACCCCTCAACGGACTCGATCCGGAAGGGGTGTTGTGGGTGCGGGAGCTGTTCCGGCGGCTGGCCCACGAGGGCCGTACCGTCCTCGTCTCCAGTCACCTCATGTCCGAGATGGAGCACACCGCCGACGAGCTGGTCGTCATCGGCCGGGGCGAGCTGATCGCCGCCGAGAGCCTGGCCCATTTCGCCGCACGCGGTACGGCGCCGACCGTGACGGTGCGCACGCCGGACGCCGGCCCGCTGGCCGCCGTACTTCAGGCGCAGGGCGCGGTGGTGGCGCCGGACGACGTGGAGACGCTGCGGGTGAGCGGGGCGAGTGCGGTGCGGGTCGGTGAGATCGCCCATGAACACCGCTTCCTTCTCTGGGAGTTGTCGACGTCGGCCGCCTCCCTGGAGACCGCGTTCATGGAACTGACCGCCGACCGTGTCGAGTACCTCGCCGGAGACCGCCGATGACCACGCTCGCTCCGCCCGCCGCCCGCTTCACCGACCTGCTGGCCGCCGAGTGGATCAAACTCCGTTCCCTGCGCTCCACTTACTGGGCCCTCGGTGCGAGCGCCCTGGCCCTGGTCGCCTTCAACACGAACGCGGCCCGCGCCGACTACGTCAACTACCCGCACTACGACGGCCCGATCCACCGCGACTTCGTCTACTGGGCGCTGCGGGACGCCTTCACCCAGGGCGCCGCCCTGATGCTGGTGCTGGCGTGCGCGGGCATCGGCGCGATCACGATCGTCGGCGAGTACGCGACGGGCCTGATCCGCACGACCTTCACCGCCGTCCCGGACCGCCGGGCGCTGGTCGCGGCGAAGGTGGTCGTGGTGACGGCGGTGATGACGCTGTACGGCGCGCTGGTCGCGGGCGCCTCCTTCGCGGCGACCCAGGCCGTCCTCGACGGCCGGGGCGCGGGCGTGTCGATCGGGTTTCCCGGCGCCTGGCGCGTGGTCGTGGCGTCGGCGCTGCTGGCCCCGGTGAGCGCGCTGGTCGGCATGGGCATGGGGGCGCTGATCCGGCACAGCGCCACGACGATGGTCCTGACGACCCTCGTGCTGCTCCTGCTGCCGTCCTTCGTCACCGACACCTACCACTGGACCGCCTGCGTGCGGAACGCGCTGCCCTTCAACGCCTGGGTGCGGCTCGTCGACATCGGATACGGCACCCATCCCTTCACCCTGGTCTCCAAGTACCCGACGACCGTCGCGGGCGAGTGGGTCGTGTTCGGGGTGTGGGCGGCGGTGAGCGCGGTGGTCGCGGTGGTGGCCGTCGACCGGCGGGACGTCTGAGAAACCCGCGGCCGGCGGTGGGGTAAACCCCCTTCGCGACAAGCCAGTTGACCGGATGGGGCGGGCGGTGCGGATCCGCGAGGCTCATGGCCATGACGAAGAGCATCCGCACCGCCTCACTGGTCGCCGCCACCGGGGTCGTCCTCGGTCTTCTCGCGCCGGTCACCGCCTCCGCCCGCCCCGAGCAGACCCTCCACTGGACCAAGTGCCAGGGCGCCGGCCTCGATCCGCGTCAGGAGTGCGCGACCCTCGCCGTGCCGATGGACTACGCCCACCCCGACGGCGCACGGATCGACCTCGCCGTCTCCCGTATCCCGGCCGAGAACCCGTCCGCCCGCCGGGGCGCGCTGCTGCTCGTTCCCGGCGGGCCGGGCGGGGACAGCCTGGGCGACCCCTCCGGCAAGGGGCAGAAGCTGCCGCAGGGCGTCCGGGACTCCTACGACCTGATCGGTTTCGCTCCGCGCGGCAACGCGCCCTCCACCTCCGTCAGTTGCGGCCTCGAACACCGTGACCTCGCCGTCACCGCGCTGCGCCCCTGGCCCGGCCCCGACGGATCCGTCGACCGGAACATGGCCACCGCCCGCCGCATGGCGGACGCCTGCGCCCGCAACGGCGGCGAGCTGCTGCGGCACATCAGCACCGTCGACAACGCCCGTGACATCGACCGGATCCGGGCCGCCCTCGGCGACCGCGAGCTCTCCGCGTGGGGGGTCTCGTACGGGACGTACGTCGCGGCCGTCTACGCCCAGCTCTTCCCGCAGCGCACCGACCGGATCGTGCTCGACAGCAGCGGCAACCCGGATCCGGTCCGGGCCGAACGCGCCTGGCTGCAGGCGTACGAGGTCGGCGTCGAGGACAACTTCCCCGAGTTCGCCAGGTGGGCGTCGACGCCCGGCAGTCCGTACCGCCTCGCTCCCACGGCCGCCGAGGTGCGCCCGCTCTTCCTGCGCCTCGCCGCCCGCCTGGACCGCGAGCCGATCCCCTGGCCCGGCGCCAACCCCGAGGAGCTGAACGGCGACGTCCTGCGCCAGACCCTGCTGAACAGCCTCTACGACCCCGACGACTATCCCACCGCGGCCCGGCTGATCCTGGCCGCGCTGAAGGGCGGGGCGCTGCCCGCGCCGCAGTCCCCGCCGGACGAGGTGATGCAGAACTACACCGCGGTCGGCGCCGCCACCATCTGCAACGACGCCGCCTGGCCCCGGTCGGCCGGCGTGTACCGGAAGGGCGTCGAGGAGAGCCGCGCCAAGTACCCGCTGACGGCGGGCATGCCCCGTAACGCGATGGTGTGCGCCGCCTGGCCGTGGCAGCCGAAGCGGGCACCCGTGCGGATCACCGACCAGGGGCCCGCCGACGTACTGCTCGTGCAGGACGTACGCGATGTGGCGACCCCGCTGAGCAGCGCCCTGAAGATGCGCGAGGCGTTCGGCCGCCGCGCGGTCATGGTCACGGTGAACTCCACCGGCCACGACGCCTATCTCGACAACGGCAACGCGTGCGGCGACGAGACGGTCTCGCGGTTCCTGGCGACGGGCGAGCGGCCGCGGCGGGACGTCTACTGCGGGTGAGCGCACCGGGCGTAACGGCGGGCGAGGGCGTGGAAGGCCTCCTTCGGCTCCCAGTGCCAGCCCGAACGCGGGTCGTCCGGGAGGTTCTTGATGACCTTGGTGATGCTGTAGCTCGCCATGTCGAGGTCCTTGCGCGGGTCGTCCGCGCGGTGCGGGGCGTCAGGGGTGACGAACTCGAAGGCCATCGCCGCGTACAGCCCCATCGCCTCGAACACCGACAGCACGTCGAGGAGGTAGGCGGCCTGGGTGTGCTCGCTGCGGACCAGGTGTCCCTTGATCTCGCCCTTGTCGTAGTCGACGACGTCCCAGCCCATGCCGCCCGCCTCGGGGGCGCCGACGTAGGTGCAGGTGCCGAACTCGGTGATGGCGAGGGGCTTGCCCCAGCGCTGGTAGCGCCTCAACTCCCGTATGTAGTCGGAGTGGTGGCGGAAGGACGAGTAGTAGTCGATGCCGACGACGTCGAACAGCCGCCAGTCGACCTTGTCGTCCTGGGCGGCGGCATAGCTCAGGTCGCCGTGGAAGACGGACCGCCCGAGTGCCGCCGCCTTCGCGGTGAAGCGGTCGAGGCGGCGCTGCATCGCCACGGGGTCGACCTTCCCGTCCAGGAGGTTGCGGACCCGCTCCAGGACCGTCTCCCCCGGCACGATCCCGGGCACGAACAGCCAGAACTCACAACCCACGCTGAAGTCGACGCTCGCCCCCTGCCGCCGCAGCCGCTCCGCGAACCGCCCGCACTCGGCCATGTGCTCGAGGACGTCCCGCTCCGGGGCGTCCGCGAGGGTCGGCTGCAGCCATACGTGCAGTCCCCGCTCGGCGGCCTCGGCGGCGGTGGCGGTGAGCCGTTCGACACCGTCGCCGGTCACGTCGACGGTGTCCGCGTGCAGGCGGTCGCGGATGGCCCGGACGTCGCGCCGCATCCGGGCGGCACTCCACGCGGTCCCCGGGGTCTCCCCCTCGCCGACGGTGTAGACGACCCCCCGGTGACGGAGGCCGCGGCGTCCCACGGCGGTCGCGGGCCGGGTCGCCGCCGCGACCGACACGGCCGCGGCCCCCGCCAGGAACCGCGCCCGGCTGATCCCCTTCGTCTCATCCATGCCCCCAGCGTGGCGCCCGCGTTCCCGCCCCGCCGTCCGCCGATGGTCTACGGTCCGGCAACCAAGGAATGACGTACGACGTCGGTCAGGGAAGAGATCGACGTCCCGAACCGAGCGAAGGAGAGCACGATCCCAGGCGCACCCATCTCCCGGACGACCCGACGCACCCTCCTCACCGCGGGCACCGCCGGAGCGGCCACGCTCCTGCTGAGCGCCCCCGCCCGCGCCGCCACCGAGCCCCTGCGCGACCTGGAACGGCGGCACGGCGCCCGTCTCGGCGTCTTCGCGCACGATGTCCGCACCCGGCGGACCGTCACCCACCGCGCCGACGAGCGCTTCCCCGTCTGCTCCGTCTTCAAGACCCTGGCCGCGGCGGCCGTCCTGCGTGACCTGGACCGGCACGGCGAGGTCCTGTCCCGGCGGATCCACTACACCGAGGCCGATCTCGTCGACGGCTCCGACCACACCCGCGCGCACCTGTCGGAGGGCATGACGGTCGCCGGACTGGCCGACGTGGCGATCCGCTACAGCGACAACACCGCCGGCAACCTCCTGCTGCGCGAGTTGGGCGGCCCGACGGCGATCACCCGCTTCGCGCGTTCCGTCGGAGACCCGGTGACTCGTCTGGACCGCTGGGAGACGGAGCTCAACTCGGCCGAGCCCTGGCGCGTCACGGACACGACGAGCCCGCGCGCCATCGGACGGTCGTACGCCCGTCTGGTCCTCGGCGGCGCCCTGAACCGCCCGGACCGCGCCCTGCTGACGCACTGGCTGCTGAACAACACGACCAGCGCACGGCGTTTCCGCGCCGGGCTGCCGGCGGACTGGACGGTCGCCGACAAGACGGGCTCGGGCTCCTACGGCACGGCGAACGACGTCGGCGTCGCCTGGACCGCGACCGGCGGTCCCGTCGTCCTGGCGGTCCTGACGACCAAGCCGGACCCCGAGGCCGCCTACGACGACGCGCTGGTGGCGGAGGCCGCCGCGCTGGTGGCGGACGCGCTCAGTCGATGAAGGTCCGCACGTACCGCTTCTGCCAGGGCGTCTCCACGGCCCGCCGGTCGTAGTGCCGGCGTACGAAGTCCACGGCCTCCTCGGCCGGCACCCCGTCCAGCACCGCCAGACACGCCAGTGCCGTCCCGGTACGCCCCCGGCCGCCGCCGCAGGCGACCTCGACCCGCTCATGCGCGGCCCGCTCCCAGGCCGCGGTGAGTGCGGCGCGGGCCGCCGGGCGGTCGCCGGGCAGCCGGAAGTCCGGCCAGCGGATCCAGGTGAACTCCCAGGGCACGGGCGGGGGTTGGCCGCCGAGGAGGTAGAGGGCGTACGAGGGTGGGGGCGCCCCGGGCGGGAGGGGCCGGCGCAGTCCCCGGCCCCGGATCAGCCGGCCGGAGGGCAGGCGCAGCACGCCGGGGTCCGCGGGGTTCCACGTGTCCGTCATCCGGTCAGCGTACGGCGCTCGCCGCCGCGGGCCGACGGGGCGTCAACTCGGCCATAACAGCACGTCATTGGTCCGACCTCTGACGGCTACGCCATTCGTGTGCGTTCCCTTGACCGCCCTGTGGGCCACTCCTAGGGTCGCGGCTGACGCCAGGACGTAGGACGTCGTATCTCCTCACCGCTGGAGGAACCGTGCACCGCCGGACCTTCCTGAAGCACACCGGCGCGCTGGGCGCGGCGGCGGCCGTCTCCGCGTCCCTGTCCGCCTGCTCGTGGGGGCCGCAGTCCACGATCGACACCGGGAGCGGCGGCGGCGAGGACCGCACGCTCACCGCCGTCATCGGCTACGGGAACGACGGCAGCTGGGACCCCACACAGACCGCGTCGGCCTTCTGCATGGCCGCCAACAACCACGTCTACGAGGGGCTGCTGGACACCGACCCGATCTCCCGCGAGCCGTACGCGGCGCTCGCGACCGAGGTGCCCACGGACCTCCACGCCACGACCTGGCGTTTCACGCTCCGGCAGGGCGCGACCTTCCACGACGGCAGGCCCGTCACCGCCGATGACGTGGTCTTCGTCTTCGACCGCATCCTCGACCCGAAGACCCAGACCCTCGCCAAGGGCTTCTTCGCGAGCTGGCTGAGGCAGGTCCGGAAGGTCGACGCGCGCACGGTCGAGCTGGTGCTCGCGTTCCCCTTCCCCGAAGGGGCTGCACGGCTCACCATCGCCAAGATCATGCCGAGGCACGTCTTCTCCCGGCCCGGCGCCTGGGACGACGCGATCAGGGGACTGGCGGTCGGCTCGGGGCCGTACCGGCAGACCGCGCACCACCCGAAGTCGAACACGACCTTCGCGGCCTTCGAGCACTACAACGGCCCGCGCCCGCCGGCCTTCCGGAGGATGAACTGGCTGACGATCGTGGACGCGGCCCCGCGCGTGGCCCGCGTCTCCGGCGTGAGCGCGGGCGCGCAGATCGCCGACAACATCCCGTACGCCGACATCGAGCAGCTCAGAAGCGGCGGGCTGTCGGTCGCGGGCGGAGCCGGGATGAACAACCTGTTCCTGATGTTCAACACCCGGCACAAGCCCTTCGACGACGTACGGGTGCGGCAGGCGCTGCACTACGCCATCGACACCGAGAAGATGGTGCGGGTCGCGCTCAAGGGGCACGGGAAGCCGTCGTCCTCCTTCCTGAACGAGGGCAACCCGGCCTACCGGCGGGCGAGGACCGTCTACGACCACGACCCCGAGAAGGCGAAGGCGCTGCTGAAGGCGGCCGGGGTCAGCGGGCTGAGGGTCGACGTCCTCGCGGTGAACGTGAGTTGGATCGTCGACTGTCTGCCGACCGTCAAGGCGTCCTGGGACGCGATCGGGGTGCGGACCACCCTCTCACCGCAGGAGACGACCGCCGTCTTCACCAAGCTGGACCAGAAGCGGGACTACCAGGTCGTGGCCGCCGCCTCGAACCCCAACCAGTTCGGCCTCGACGCCGACCTGATCATGCACTACAACTACGGCCCCGCCAACCTCTGGATGGGCTACAGCCGTTGGGCCGACGACCCGGTCGCCAAGCGGCTCTTCTCGGACATGGACCGGGCGACCCGGGAGCCCGACCCGGAGAGGAAGAGGGCGATGATCCAGGACTACATCGACATCGTCGCCGAGCAGGCCGTGCTCTACCCGGTCGTCCACAACGAGCTGATGACGGCGTGGGATCCGCGCAGGCTGAGGGGGATAAGGGCACAGCCGTACCCCGGCATCAACCTGCTCCGGGCGACATGGGTCTAGGGGCACCGTCGTGATCGCCGTCCTGCGCGTCCTCGTCCGCCGTGTCGCCCTGCTCGTGCCGCTGATGCTCGGCGTGGTGCTGTTCGTCTTCCTGGTGATGCGCTTCTCCGACGTCGACCCGGCGTCCGCGTTCTTCCAGGGCTCCAACCCGACCGCGCGACAGCTGCACGACTTCCGTGAGCGCAACGGCCTGCTCGACCCGCTGCCCGTGCGCTACGTCCACTTCGTCGGCGGTCTGCTCCACGGCGACCTCGGCACCAGCGCCCTGACCCGCGCCCCGGTCCTCGACCAGGTCGCCACCGCGCTGCCGCTCACCCTCCAGCTCACCTTCCTGGGCCTGGCGATCGCCGTGGTGCTGTCCCTGCTCGGCGGGGTCACGGCGGCCATCCACCGCGACCGCCTCCCCGACCAGATCATCCGGGTCGTCTCCCTCATCGGCGTCGCGGCCCCCGCCTTCTGGCTGGCGCTGCTGATGATCCAGTACCTGGCGGTCGACCGGGGCTGGTTCCCGACCGGCGGCTACATCAACCCGGCCGACTCGCTCACGGGCTGGCTGCGGACCATGACCCTGCCCGCCCTGGCCCTGTCACTGCCGGTCGCGGCCCAACTCACCCGGATCGTCAGGACGTCGGTGGTGGAGGAGCTGGACAAGGACTACGTCCGGACGGCGATCGGCAGCGGACTGCCGCCGCGTGTCGTCGTGGGCCGCAACGTCCTGCGCAACGCGCTCGTCAACCCGCTGACCGTGCTCGGGCTGCGCGTCGGCTATCTGCTCGGCGGCGCCGTCGTCATCGAGACGATCTTCGCGCTGCCCGGCATGGGCAAGCTGATGATCGACGCCGTGCAGAACGGCGACCCGGCGGTCGTGCAGGGCGTCGTCCTGACGACCGCGACCGGGTTCGTCGTGGTCAACCTCGTCATCGACGTCCTGTACCTGCTGCTCAACCCACGCCTCAGGGAGGCGTCATGACGCTCCCCACCCGCAAGGGCCTCGCCGGGGTCCTGTCCCGACCGGGGCTGCGTCCGCGCGGATGGCGGCGGCTCCCGCCGCTGTCGAAGGCCGCCGTCTGCTTCCTGGCCGTCGTCGTCCTGGTCGCCCTGCTGGCCCCGCTGATCGCGCCGGACGACCCGCTCGACCAGCAGCCGCTCGTCGACGACACCGGGCATCCGTCCGCCGAGCACTGGATGGGCCAGGACAGCCTCGGCCGGGACATCCTCAGCCGGCTGATGTACGGCGCCCGCTGGTCGCTGGCCATCGGGCTCGGCGCGACCGCGCTCGCGCTGGTCGTGGGAGCGCTGATCGGGGCGGTCGCCGCGACCTCGCGCAAGGGGGTCGACGAGACGCTGATGCGCTGCCTGGACGTGGTGATGGCGTTCCCCGGCATCGCGCTGGCCGCCGTGCTGGTGGCGGTCTTCGGGGGCGGGATCACGGTGTTGATCTGCGCGATCGCGTTCCTGTTCACCCCGCCGGTGGCACGGGTCGTGCGGGCCAACGTCCTCGACCAGTACGGCGAGGACTATGTGACGGCGGAACGGGTGATCGGCGCCCGGACCCCGCACATCGTGCTGCGCCATGTAGCGGTCAACTGCGCCGCCCCAGTGCTGGTGTTCTGCACCGTGCAGGTCGCCGAGGCGGTCGTCTTCGAGGCCTCGCTGTCGTTCGCCGGGGCGGGGGTCCGGCCGCCGGACCCGTCCTGGGGCAGTGTCATCGCGGACGGCAAGAACATGGTGCTGACCGGGGGGTGGTGGGCGACCGTCTTTCCCGGGCTGCTGATGCTGGTGACCGTGCTGTCGTTGAACGTCCTGTCCGAGGGCGTGTCGGACGCGTGGGCCGTCCCGGCGGGACGTGAGGTGGAGGTGCGGGGCGAGGACGACCCGGTTCAGGCTCCGGAGCCGGGGAGCGGGGAAGTGCTGCGGCTGCCCGGGCTGGCGGCGGCAGCGGCGCGGCTGCGTACCAGGGCCCGTCCCCTCCCCCAGGGGCGGCAACCCGTGCTCGCGGTGGAGGACCTCACCATCGGCTTCGACTCCCGGCACGGCGGCGTCGACATCGTGGACGGCATCAGCTTCGAGGTACGGCCCGGTGAGGTGCTGGGGCTTGTCGGGGAGTCGGGATGCGGCAAGTCGCTGACCGCCCTGACCGTCATGGGACTCCAGCCGAAAGGCGCCCGGGTCGGTGGTCAAGTCCGCTTCCAACAGCGGGAGTTGCTCGCCGAACCGCTGCGGGTACGGCGTCGGCTGCTGGGGCACGAGATGGCGATGGTCTACCAGGACGCGCTGTCCTCCCTGAACCCGGCGATGACCGTCCGCGCCCAGCTCAAGCAGGTCGTACGGCGCGGCGGCCACCGCGCTCCCGCCGAACTGCTCGCCCTGGTCGGCCTCGACCCCGACCGCACCCTGCGCAGCTACCCGCACGAACTCTCCGGCGGCCAGCGGCAGCGGGTCCTGATCGCCATGGCCCTCTCCCGCGAGCCGAGACTGATCATCGCCGACGAGCCGACGACCGCGCTGGACGTGACGGTCCAGGCGCAGGTCATGGAGCTGCTGCTGCGGCTGCGCGAGGAGCTGGGGTTCGCGCTGATCCTCGTCTCGCACGACCTGGCGCTGGTCGCGGACGTCACCGACCGGGTGGTGGTGATGTACGGCGGGCAGATCGTGGAGACGGGCGTCACCGCCGACCTGGTCGAGGAGCCGGCCCACCACTACACGCGCGGACTGCTGGGCAGCGTGCTGTCCCTGGAGTCCGCCGAGGAGCGCATGACCCAGATCAGGGGCGTCGTCCCGTCCCCCGCCGACTTCCCGGCCGGCTGCCGCTTCGCCGACCGCTGCCCGCTCGCCACCGGCGTCTGCCGCACCACCCCGCCCGACCTGCTCGGCACGCCCGCGCACACGGCGGCCTGTCACCACCCCGCGGTCGATCTCGTGACGTCGTCGGAGGCGGTGCAGTGAACGCGATCGTCGAGCTGTCCGGCGCCCATGTCGTCCACCGGGCCCGCAGCGGCGGCCTGTTCACCCGCGACCGGGTGTACGCCCTCACCGGCGCCGACCTCGCCGTCGCACCCGGCGAGACGGTCGGCGTCGTCGGCGAGTCCGGCTGCGGCAAGTCGACGCTGGCGAAGGTGCTGGTCGGCATCCAGCGGCCGACCGGGGGCACGGTGTCCTTCCGGGGCCGCGACCTGTGGTCGATGCCGCCCGCCGAACGCCGGACCACTCTCGGCACCGGCACCGGAATGGTCTTCCAGGACCCCTCGACCGCCCTGAACCGCCGGCTGCCGGTACGGCGGATCCTGCGCGACCCGCTGGACGTGCACCGGCACGGCACGACCGCCGAACGCGAGGACCGGGTACGGGAGTTGATGGGACTTGTCGGTCTGCCCCGCGCCCTCGCCTCCGCCCTGCCCGGCCAGTTGTCCGGCGGTCAGCGCCAACGGGTGGCGATCGCACGGGCGTTGGCCCTGGACCCCGAGCTGGTCGTGGCGGACGAACCCACGAGCGCCCTCGACGTCTCCGTCCGCGCCCAGATCCTCAACCTCCTCCTCGACCTGAGGGAGCGCCTGGGCCTCGCCCTGGTCTTCGTCTCGCACGACATCCAGACGGTACGGCGGATGAGCGACCGCGTGATCACCATGTACCTCGGCAGGATCGTGGAGGAGTCCCCGGCCACCGAGGTCACGGACCGGGCCCGGCACCCCTACACCCGGGCCCTGTTCTCGGCGACCCCCGGACTGCTGCGTCCCGTCGAGCCGATCCCCCTCACCGGCCCGGTGCCGTCGGCGACCCGGCCGCCCTCCGGTTGTCCCTTCCGTACCCGCTGCTGGAAGGCGGACGGCCGGTGCGCGTCCGAGATGCCGGAATTCTCGGCCGCGTCGGCGCCCGGTCACCGGTTCCGCTGCCACCATCCTGTTCAGGAGGCCGAATCGACGCGCGACCTCGTACGGCAGAACCACCCCAGGGAGCCCTCATGACCCTTCCCACCCCGCTGACCGGTGTCGTCCCGCCCGTCTGCACGCCCCTGACACCGGACCGCGAGGTGGACGTCCCCTCGCTGCTCAGGCTGGTCGACCATCTGGTGGACGCCGGGGTGGACGCGCTGTTCGTGCTGGGGTCCTCGTCGGAGGCGGCCTATCTGACCGACGGGCAGCGGCGGCTGGTCGTGGAGTCGGTGGCCGCCCATGTGTCGGGCCGGCTCCCCGTCCTGGCCGGGGTGATCGACATGACGACCCCCCGCGTCCTGGACCACGTGCGGGCCGTGACCTCGGCGGGAGCGGACGCGGTGGTGGTGACGGCCCCCTTCTACACCCGCACCCACCCCGCCGAGATCGCCCGCCACTTCCGCCTGGTCGCGCAGGGTTCCCCGGTCCCGGTGATCGCCTACGACATCCCGGTGGCCGTCCACACGAAACTCCCCGCCGACCTGGTCCTCGCCCTCGCCGCCGACGGCACCCTCGCGGGGCTGAAGGACTCCAGCGGCGACCTGGCCGCCTTCCGCGAGGTCGTCACCGGCGCCCGCGCCCTGCCCGGCTTCAGCGTCCTGACCGGCTCGGAACTGGTCGTCGACTCCGCCCTCGCGCTCGGCGCCGACGGAGCCGTCCCGGGCCTCGCCAACGTAGACCCCCATGGCTACGTCCGTCTCGTCCGTCTGTGCCGGGACGGTGACTGGGAGCGGGCGCGGGGCGAACAGGAGCGGCTGTGCGCCCTGTTCCGGCTGGTGGGCGCCGGCGACCCGGCCCGTATGGGCGGCAGCTCGTCGGCGCTGGGCGCCTTCAAGGCGGCGCTGCACCTGCGGGGCGTCATCGACTGCCCGGCGACGGCGGAGCCCCAGGTGCCGCTGTCACCGGAGGAGGTGGAACGGATCGGCAAGTACCTCGCCGCCGCCGGACTGCACTGAGGGCTCCGCCGGGAGTGCCGCCCGCGGCTCAGAGCCCGTCGACCGGCAGCCTGCGGAACTCGATCGTGTCGTACGGGCCGGTCGTGCCCGTCTCGTACAGCAGGCCGACCGTCCGGGCGTCCACCTGGGTCAGGTCGGAGTAGGCGGCCGGCTGGTCGGCGAGGGTCAGGGACCTCGTGAAGGTCGCTCCGGCGTCCGCGCTGCTCCAGACGGCCATCGAGCGGCGGACGGTCGGGACGGACGGGGCCGAGAAGAGCAACGGGGCTTCCGGTCCCGCGAGTTGGAGGACGCTGCCCTCGACGACCGGGGCGTCGTCGAGGGTGGGCTGCCCGGCATAGGGGTGCTCGACGCTCTCGCCGCCGTCCCCGGAGTAGGTGTCCACCCGGTTGCCGGGGGTCGTGCCGTTCTGGTCGCGGGAGTTGAAGTACAGCCGTCCGTCGGGGAGTTGAGCGGCGGTCGACTCGTTGGCGTTGACCACGCCGTCGTAGGTGTCGTCCGTGAACCCGATGTGCCAGCTGTCTCCGCCGTCGTCGCTGTAGATGTCGTGCGCGCCGTAGTACCTGGCCTCCGCGCCGGTGTCGGGGGAACCGGCGGGCGGCGGGCCGGAGTGGTTGGCGGCGACCACCAGGCGGCCGGCGTGCGGGCCGCGGGTGAGGGCGACCGCGTGGCCCGGCCCCGTCGCGTACCACCGCCAGTCCGGCCGCTTCACCTGGGCCGTGATCTCGCGGGGCGCGGAGAAGGTCAGCCCGTCGTCCCGGCTGCGCTGCACGAACACCCGCCGTCCCCGCTCGGGTGTCACCTCCCCGCGCATGATCTGCGCCTCCGTCACAGCCCCGCTGTTGTAGCAGGTCACCAGCACGATCGCCCCGGTGCGCGGATCGAGGACCGGCGCCGGATTGCCCCGCGTGTCCCCGTCCCCGGCGGCCACCACCCGCAACGGTCCCCAGGTGCAGCCGCCGTCGTCCGAACGGCGCAGGACGACGTCGATGTGCCCGGTGTCGGAGGGGCTGTTGTGCCGTCCCTCGGCGAAGGCGAGCACGGTGCCCCGCCGGGTCGTGACGGTCGCCGGGACGCGGTAGGTGTCGTAGCCGCCCTCGTCGGAGACGTAGGGGACGGAGGACGTGCAGCCGTGGGCGGTGGAGGCGTGCGCCGTCGCCGTGGTGGGCGCGAGGACCGCGAGGGTGACGAGGAGGGTGCGGCTCAGGAGGGTCACGGGTCCATGGTTCCCGGAGTCACCAGTCCCGACTCGTAGGCCACCATCACCAGCTGCGCCCGGTCCCGCGCCCCGAGCTTGCCCATGATCCGGCTGACATGGGTCTTGGCGGTGAGCGGGCTCAGCCCCAACGCCTCGGCGATCTCCGCGTTGTTCAGGCCTCGCGCCACCAGCGCCAGCACCTCCCGCTCCCGGTCCGACAGACACTCCGGGCCGCCCGTCGCCGGCGTCGACGGGCTGCGCAGGAACCGCTCGATCAGCCGTGCCGTGGGCCCCGGCGAGAGCAGGGCCTCGCCCGCGGCCACGGTACGGACGGCGTCGAGGAGTTCGGCCGGACGGGTGTCCTTGACCAGGAAGCCGGAGGCTCCGGCGCGCAACGCCTCGACGATGTTCTCGTCGGTGTCGTAGGTGGTGAGGACGAGGACCCGGACGTCCCTCAGCTCCGCGTCCGCGGCGATGAGCCGGGTCGCCTCGATGCCGTCCAGGTCCGGCATCCGGATGTCCATCACCACCAGGTCGGGTCGCTCGGCGCGGGTCAGCTCCACCGCCTCCCGGCCGGTGCCCGCCTGGCCGACGACGTCCATGTCCCGCGCCGACTCCACCAGCATCGCGAAGGCGGCCCGTACCAGCGTCTGGTCGTCGGCGAGCAGCACGCGGATGGTCATCCCGCCCCTTCCCCCGTGATCGTCAGCGGCAGCACGGCGGTGACCCCGAAGCCGCCCTCCC
Source organism: Streptomyces sp. NPDC005799 (assembly GCF_040630525.1). Taxonomy (NCBI): domain Bacteria; kingdom Bacillati; phylum Actinomycetota; class Actinomycetes; order Kitasatosporales; family Streptomycetaceae; genus Streptomyces; species Streptomyces sp. NPDC005799. The sequence continues at coordinate 434,476 of NZ_JBEXXQ010000001.1, read as the reverse complement.
GCCGTGGCCCGGCGTCGAGTGTGCCACCCACGCTGCGGGCCCGCTCCCGCATGCCGGCCAGCCCGAATCCGGGCGCGGTGCCGGGGTCGGGGCAGGCACCGTCGTCGGTGACGGACAGGCGCAGGGCCCCGTCCGTCTCGTACACCTCGACCCTTACGGCGGCCTCGGGCCCGGCGTGCCGCACGGCGTTGGTCAGCGCCTCCTGGACGATCCGGTAGGCGGCCGCGCCCACGGCCGGCGGCGCCTGCCGCGCCCGTAGCGACGGCTCGACGCGCGCGCCCGCGAGCCGTGCCGTCCGAACGAGGTCGGGCAGTCCGTCGAGGCCGGGCAGCGGGCCGCGTCCGTCGCCGTTCTCGGAGGCCCGCAGCACCTCCAGGGTGGTGCGCAGTTCACCGCGTGCCGTCCGGCAGGTCTCCGCGATGTCGTCCAGCGCCTTGGCGACGGTCTCCCGGTCCAGGCGCTCGGGGTCGGCGCCGAGGACGTGCGCGGCCACCGAGGTCTGCACGCCGATCAGGGTGATGCTGTGGGCGAGCAGGTCGTGCAGGTCGCGGGCGATCCGCAGGCGTTCCTCGGCGACCCGGCGGCGGGCCTCCTCCTCGCGGGTGCGTTCGGCGCGCTCGGCCCGCTCGACGATCGCGGCGACGTACTGCCGGTAGTAGCGGACGTCGACCCCGCAGAACAGGGTGGCGATCACCCAGCCGGAGATGCGCAGCAGCTCGACCGCCATGTGGGTGCTGACGGTGAGCATGGCGCCGGTGGAGACGCCGAGGACGACGACGCCCGCCAGGATGGTGCGCAGCGGGCGGCCGGTGACGGCGACCGTGTAGAGCGCGACGATCGTGGCCGGGGTCGCCGCGAAGTGGTTGTTCTGCAGGGCGTGGTACGGCACGAGCAGCACGAGCCCCGTGACCAGGACGAGCAGGGGACGGCGCCGCCGCCACACCAGCGGCACGTGCGCGGCCAGCAGCAGCGTCCAGCCGAGCGCGTCCGGCCGGCGGCCGGGGTCGGTGAACAGCGCCAGGCACACGGCCGCGGCACAGAGCACGGCGGCGAGGACGGCGTCGTTGCGGGTGCCGTGCGGGGCGGTGCGCGGGTCGCGGTTGACCACCGCCATGATCCGGTCGGCCCGACGCGGCACGGTCGCTGTCGTCTGCGTCTGCTCCACGGGGTTCAGCTTCACACGGGTTCCCGCCGGCGCTGCGGCCGCACGGGCTCCGGCTCCCGCGACAGCCGCCCCGGCCACCACACCCGCCGCCCGAGCAGCATGCTCGCCGTCGTCACCAGGTATGTCCGCACCAGGAAGGTGTCGAGGAGCACCCCGACCGCGATCACGAACCCCAGCTCGACCAGGGGCACCAGCGGCAGCGTGGTCAGCACGGCGAAGGTCGCGGCGAGGACGACACCGGCGGAGGCGATGACCCCGCCGGTGGTGCGCAGCGCGGTGAGCGCGGCCGTCCGCGGTTCGGCGCCGGCGAGGGACTCCTCGCGCATGCGGTGCATGAGGAAGATGCCGTAGTCGACGCCCAGGGCCACGAGGAACACGAAGGACAGCAGCCCGAGGCCGGAGTCCGTGCCCTGGAAGCCCAGCACCGGCCCGAACACCAGCCCCCCGATCCCGAGCGCCGCGCCCCACACCGCGACGACCGCGACGAGCAGCATCAGCGGCGCGACCAGGCTGCGCAGCAGACCCACCAGGATCACGAACACGGCGGCCAGCACCAGCGGCACGACGACCTCACGGTCCCGGGCCTGGCTGTCGGCGAGGTCGAGCTGCTGGGCGCTGGGTCCGCCGACATGGGTGCCGTAGCGGTCGTCGAGCCCGGCGCGCAGGGCCTCGATGGTCCGCGTCTCCCCCGGGCTCTCGGGGGCGGCGGTGGGAAAGACCCGCACCTCGCTCCAGCCGCCCCCGCTCCGCCCGGCCGTCGCCCGGGCGCCCCCGTCCGTCGCCCGGGCCGCGGCCACCACGGCGTCGGCCTTCCCGGTCGGCGCGATGACCGTGACGGGCTGGCTGCTGCGCCCCGGGTAGGCGTGCGCGAGCGTCTGCGCGGCGACGATCGACTCGGGCTGCTTGGTGAAGGAGTCCTCCTGCCTGAGCGAACCAGGGAGGTGCAGGACACCGAGCGCGAGCGCTCCGAGCAGCACCGCCCCGCCGGCCAGCACCGCGACGGGCCGGCGCGTGGCGGACGTCCCCATCGCGGCGAACAGCGACCGCCGCACCCTCGGCTCGCTCCCGAAAGCGGGGATCATCGGCCAGAAGACCCGCCGCCCCAGCAGCACCAGCACGGCGGGCAGCAGGGTGGTCATGGCGAGCAGGGCGGCCAGCACACCGACCGTCCCGACCGGCCCCATCCCGCTGCTGCTGTTGAGATCGGCGGCGAGCAGGCACAGCAGCCCGGCCGCGACCGTCGCCGAGGAGGCGAGGATCGCCGGGCCGCAGCCCTTCAGCGCCGCGCGCATGGCGTCGTACGGCCGCTCGTGCCGCCGTAGCTCCTCGCGGTGGCGGGAGATGAGCAGCAGTGCGTAGTCGGTGCCGGCGCCCAGGACGAGCACGGTCATCACACCGCCGCTCTGCCCGGTGACGGTGACGCCGAAGGCCTCGTGCAGCGCGTATCCGGCGGCCATCGCAAGACCGGCGGCGACCCCGGCGGTGGCGAGCGGGACGAGCCAGAGGACGGGGCTGCGGTAGATGAGCACGAGCAGGACGGTGACGACGCCGAGGGTGGCGTACAGCAGAGTGCCGTCGATGCTGCCGAAGACCTTGCCCATGTCGGTGTTGAGCGCGCCGGGCCCGCCGACCCGCACGCTCAGCCCGTCGCCGCCGTCCGCGATGCCCCGGACTCCGTCGACGAAGGCGTCCCGCGCCTTGTCGTCCTGGCCGGGCCGGGTGCTGGAGACGGGGTACATCAGGGTGGTGCCGTCCCGGGAGGGGAGGGCCCGCGGCTTGTCGGCGAGCGGGTACGCCGCCTCGATCCGGGCGACCTGCTCGCCCGCCCTCTCCTTGTCGGCGGCGGTGAGCCCGCCCGCCCGGTGGTAGACGACCAGCAGGTCGGTGGCCTCCCCGCCGGGCAGCCGGTCCTGGACACGGGCGACCCGGGTCGAGTCCGCGCTGTCGGGCAGATAGTCCACGGAGCGGTTCTGCTGGATCCCGGAGAACTTCCCGGCGAACGGCCCCACGAGCACCAGCGCGGCCACCCACAGCCCGACCACCACCCAGGGCACGGCCCGCCGACGTCCCGCATCTGTCCCACCGGCCCCCATGGACGGGCCTCCCTCCGCTCGGGTGTCTGGTTCGCTTCCAGACTTCCGGCGCGCAGGGATGCGTTCGTCGGGCGTGGGATCGAGTTCGGGACTACTGCCACGGGAGGCCGCCGTACGGCGTTACTCCCGCGGGAGTATCAGGACGGCGTCCGTGCCGCCGCCAGCAGCCGCTTGACGTCGTCCGAGCAGATGGTCAGGGCCGCGCCCACCGTGGTCAGAACGTCCCGTTCGGCGGGCGTGTAGGGGCCGTCGGCGAGGGCGATGCGGGCGGCCTGGAGGAGGATCGACTCGCGGCCCACGGGGGCGAGATGCGGGGCGAGGGGGTCGAGGGCCTCGTGCAGCTCTATGGCCAGGCCCGCGCCGCCCGGCTCGCCGTAGACCCGGCCGGTGTCCGCGGCCAGGGCGTCGACCAGGGCGCCGAGCTGGTCCTCCGTGCAGTCCTCGAAGCCGGCGGCGCGGACGGCGGCCGCGGCCGTCTCCAGCGTCGTACGGGCGCAGGTGCCGCCCGCCGCGAGGACCGCGAGGGCGACGGTGTGCACGGCGTCGCGGAGCATCGCGGAGAAGCGGGTGGTGGTGGGGTGGTCCAGGGCGTCCGTGCCGAAGTGGCGGCTGCAGGCCGCGCACTCGACGACCGGGCCGGTCTCGCCGCGCGGCAGGACCGGGACGCCGAGGAGGGTGAAGCGGCGGCGGCCGGTGAGCCGCTGGTAGTTGCGGTCGCCTCCGCAGCCCGGGCAGAAGAACTCGCCGTCCCCGACGGGCGTCCACGCGGTGCGGGTTCCCAGGAGGCGCGCAGGCCTGGCGGCTCGGCCGTTTCGTCCCCGTACTGGCAGCACGTCGCACCTCCTTAACACCGCGGCAACATCGCAGCGGTGTCGTGATGTTAGCCACATCAGGGAGGCGCAGTCAGTACCCCGGAAGAGACCTTTCCGTGACCTCCACGATCAGGTGGCCGAAAAGGGGCGGGGCCCTGATCGCCGTATACGACGATCAGGGCCCCGAACCAGCACGTCAGAGGGGTCAGCGGGCGGCGCGGTTGACCGCGGAGACGACCGCCTTCAGGGAGGCACGCGTCGTGTTCGCGTCGATGCCGATTCCCCACAGAACCTTGTCGTCGATCGCGCATTCGATGTAGGAGGCGGCCTGCGCGGAGGCGCCCTCGCTCATCGTGTGCTCCTGGTAGTCCAGCAGCCGGGCGTCTACGCCGATCTTCTGCAGGGCGTCGAAGAAGGCGGAGATCGGGCCGTTGCCGCTACCGGTCAGAACGGTGTCCTCGCCGTCCACGGTCGCCTCGACCCTGAGCGTGTCCACCCCGTCCGTGTCGGTCGTCGACTGGCCGTTCCTGACCTGGATACGGCCCCATGGGTTCTCGGGGTTCGGCAGGTACTCGTCCTGGAAGACCGCCCAGATGTCGGAGCCGGTGACCTCGCCGCCCTCGGCGTCCGTCTTCGCCTGGATGATCTTCGAGAACTCGATCTGCATCCGGCGCGGCAGGTCCAGCTTGTGGTCGTTCTTCAGGACGTACGCGATACCGCCCTTGCCGGACTGCGAGTTGACGCGGATCACGGCCTCGTAGGAGCGGCCGACGTCCTTCGGGTCGATCGGCAGGTACGGCACCGCCCACTCGATGTCGTCGACCGTCACACCCTTGGCGGCCGCGTCGGCCTCCATCGCGTCGAAGCCCTTCTTGATGGCGTCCTGGTGGGAGCCGGAGAAGGACGTGTAGACCAGGTCGCCCACGTACGGGTGGCGCGGGTGGACCTCCATCTGGTTGCAGTACTCCCACGTACGACGGATCTCGTCGATGTCGGAGAAGTCGATCTGCGGGTCCACGCCCTGGGAGAACAGGTTCATGCCCAGGGTGACCAGGTCGACGTTGCCGGTGCGCTCGCCCTGCCCGAACAGACAGCCCTCGACGCGGTCGGCGCCGGCCATCAGCGCCAGCTCGGCGGCGGCGACGGCCGTACCCCGGTCGTTGTGCGGGTGGATCGACAGGCAGACGTGCTCGCGGCGGGACAGGTTGCGGCCCATCCACTCGAAGCGGTCGGCGTGGGTGGAGGGCGTGGAGCGCTCGACGGTCGCCGGCAGGTTCAGGATGATCTCGCGGTCCGGGCCGGGCTGCCAGACGTCCATGACCGCCTCGCAGACCTCCAGCGCGAAGTCCAGCTCGGTGTCGGTGAAGATCTCCGGGCTGTACTGGTAGCCGAACTCCGTCTCCGGGCCCAGCAGCTTCTCCGCGTACTCCATCACCAGCCGCGTCCCGTCGACGGCGATCTGCTTGATGTCCTCCTTGGAGCCCCGGAAGACGACCCGGCGGAAGACGGGCGCGGTGGCGTTGTACAGGTGGACGTTGGCCCGCTTGGCGCCCTTCAGCGACTCCACGGTCCGCTCGATCAGGTCCTCGCGGGCCTGGGTCAGTACGGAGATGGTGACGTCGTCGGGAATGACCCCGGGCTCCTCGATGATCGACCGTACGAAGTCGAAGTCGGTCTGGCCCGACGCCGGGAAGCCGACCTCGATCTCCTTGTAGCCCATCTTCACCAGCTGGTCGAACATCCGGCGCTTGCGCTCGGGCGACATCGGGTCGATCAGGGACTGGTTGCCGTCACGCAGGTCGGTGGAGAGCCAGCGGGGTGCCTGGGTGATCCGCTTCTCGGGCCAGGTGCGGTCGGGGATGTCGACCTGCTCGTACTTCCCGTACTTGTGGATCGGCATGCTGCTGGGCTGCTGGCGGTTCGCCATGATTGCGGGGCTCCTCTTGGTGTCCGGAAGGACGGCCGACGACGCAACACGAAGCTCCGCGGGGAGGGAGTCGACCTGTCCTACAGGCCCTCGCCGCGGCAGCTAAGAAGAAGCAGCCCGAAACGCATGATGCGAGCCACTGTAGCCGAGCCGATCGGGATCAGCGGCCCCGTTCCAGTATGCGGGACTGATGATGCCTTTAAGGGGCGCGGGGCTGCGCCGATATGCGGCTCCGCCGCATAGGGCGCGACCAGCCACCGCGAGCCCGCAGCGCATAACACAGAGCAACCCCCCACGACGGGATCATCCGTATATTTCACCAATCATGGTCGCACCTAGTGACATACAGCTAACGCAGTGCCATCGTGCCGGGCATGACGAAGACCAACGGGGGCTCAGAGCCCGTCTTCTGCACCGTCGTACCGCCGCACATCCTCGACAAGCTGGCCCAGCACGAGGACCCGGCGCTCGCCAACGCCGCTCGCAAGACCCTCGAGCGCGACGCCTTCGAGCGCACCCACCGCCGCCTGACCACCGTCATCGGCGCCCCTGCCGTCGCCCCGCCCACCGGAGCGGCCGCCGAGCAACCCCACCGGACCATCTACGACGCCCGTCACGGCACCGGCCTGCCCGGCCACAAGGTCCGCGGCGAGGGCGACGACCCCGGCAAGGACGCCACCGCCAACCGCGCCTACGCCGGTCTCGGCGCCACTTTCGAGCTGTATCTGAAGGCCTACGAGCGCTATTCGATCGACGGCAACGGGCTCCCGCTCGACGCGAGCGTGCACTACGACAAGGACTACAACAACGCCTTCTGGAACGGCGAGCAGATGGTGTTCGGCGACGGTGACGGCGAGATCTTCCTCGACTTCACCATCCCGATCGACGTCATCGGCCACGAACTCACCCACGGCGTCACGCAGTACACGGCCAACCTGACCTACTTCGGCCAGCCCGGCGCTCTCAACGAGTCCCTGTCCGACGTCTTCGGCTCCCTCATCAAGCAGTACACGCTCGGCCAGACCGCCGCCGAGGCCGACTGGCTGATCGGCGCCGGCCTGCTCGCGCCCCGGGTGACGGGCAAGGCGCTGCGTTCCATGAAGGAGCCGGGCACGGCGTACGACGACGACGTCCTCGGCAAGGACCCGCAGCCCGCGACCATGGACGACTTCGTCCGCACCGGCCGTGACAACGGCGGCGTCCACATCAACTCCGGCATCCCCAACCACGCCTTCTACCTGGCGGCGAACGCCCTCGGCGGCCACGCCTGGGAGAAGGCCGGCCAGATCTGGTACGACGTCCTGACCGGCGGTGAACTGAAGAAGGACGCCCTGTTCGCGGACTTCGCCAAACTGACGGTCGCGGCGGCCAAGGCACGCTATAGCGACGGCGAGGAGCTTCAGGCCGTTCTGAAGGCCTGGGAGCAGGTCGGGGTGCGCACGTCGTAGTTCCGTACTAGACACGGACCCATGCGTATTCGAGTGAGGCGCACGGGTGGATTCGCGGGCATCGAGCGCCGCGCCGAGGTGGACACCTCGGGGCGGCCCGACGCGCACGAGTGGCAGGCCCTGGCCGAGAAGGCGGTGGCCGCCGGCCGGGCCACGCCGCCCGCGGGCGTGCCCGACGGGTTCAGCTACGAGATCACGGTCGACGGCAGGACGGTGTACGCCGCCGATCCCCGGCTCACCGAGGAGCAGCGGCAGCTGATCTCCCGGGTACTGAAAGAAGGGGCGTGAGGAAAGCCGTAGAGAAGGGCTGTAACGACCGGTTCACGCCAGGGCGTTGACTTCCGTTACCGGCGGTAAGGATGATCCCGCCCATGGCGACTGATGCAGGCAATCCGATACCCCGTTTCCCGGCCGGTTTCCTCTGGGGCGTGTCGACCTCGGCCCACCAGATCGAGGGCGCCGTCGACGAGCGCGAGCCCTCGGTCTGGGACGCCTTCACGGCCGAGCCGGGGCGGGTGAAGGACGGCTCCACGGCGGCGGTGGCCTGCGACCACTACCACCGCTACCGCGAGGACGTGGCCCTGCTGGCCGGCCTCGGCGTGGACGCGTACCGCTTCTCGATCTCCTGGCCGCGGGTGAACTCGCCCGGCGGCCTGGACTTCTACGACCGTCTCGTGGACGAACTGCTGTCCGCGGGCGTCCGCCCCGTCCCCACCCTCTTCCACTGGGACCTGCCCGTCGCCCTGGACTGGCTGGAGCGCGACACGGCCTCGCGGTTCGCGGAGTACGTGTCGGTGGTCGCCGAGCGGCTGGGCGACCGGGTGCGGAAGTGGATCACCCTCAACGAGCCCGCCGAACAGACCCTGCTGGGGCACGCGCTGGGCGCCCACGCGCCCGGCAAGCAGCTGATGTTCGACGCGCTTCCGGTCGCCCACCACCAGTTGCTGGCCCACGGTCTGGCCGTACGGGCCCTGCGCGCGGCCGGTGCCACGGACATCGGGATCGCCAACTCGCACGGTCCGACCTGGCCGGCGTCCTCGGAACAGGCCGACGTCGAGGCGGCCGACTTCTACGACCTGCTGCTCAACCGGCTGTTCTCCGACCCCCTGCTGCTCGGCCAGTACCCGGACGGCATCGGCGAGTTGATGCCGGGCGACGTCGAGGCCGATCTGAAGGTCATCGCCGAGCCGCTCGACTGGTACGGGATCAACTACTACGCGCCGACCCGCGTGGGCGCCCCGCAGGGGACGGACATCGAGTTCGGCGGCCTCACCATCCCGGCCGAACTGCCCTTCTCCGTGCGGGAGATCGAGGGCGTCCCGGTGACCGACTTCGGCTGGCCCGTCGTCCCCGAAGGCCTGACGGAACTGCTCACCGGCTTCCGCGAGCGCTACGGCGACCGGCTGCCGCCCGTCGTCATCACCGAGAACGGCTGCAGTTACGAGGGCCTCGACGACCAGGACCGGATCGCCTACCTGGACGGTCATCTGCGCGCCCTGCACCGGGCGGTGGAGGCGGGCGTGGACGTGCGCGGGTACTTCGTGTGGTCGCTGATGGACAACTTCGAGTGGGCGGAGGGGTACGCGCGCCGCTTCGGACTGGTCCACGTGGACTTCGAGACGCAGGCGCGGACGCCGAAGGCCTCGTACGGCTGGTTCCGGGACGTGCTACGGGCGCAGAGATGACGACCACCCGGCCCCCGCAGGCACTCGCCGAGCCGGTCGAGCGGGTCGGCCGGGGCTGGACCGCCTCCCTCTCGCTCGCCAACGGGGCGATCTGGGTGGGCTGGTACGGCCCCCTGCAGATCCTGCTGGCCTCCCAGGCGAAGGACTTCGCGCCCGGCTCCGGCATGTCGAAGGAGACCATGCTGGCCTGGGTGACCGGGATCGGCGCGGTCGTCTCCCTGGTCGCCAACCCCTTCTTCGGCGCCCTCTCGGACCGCACCACCGCTCGCTGGGGCCGCCGAACCCCGTGGATCGTGGCCGGGGCGGCGGGCGGTGCGCTGTCGCTGCTGGTCCTCGCCGGGGCGGGCGGGATGGCGACGATGACGCTCGGCTGGTGCCTGGTCCAGCTGACGCTGAACGCGGCCTTCGCGGCGGTGACGGCCGCGGTGCCGGACCGGGTGCCCCGGCTGCAACGCGGGTCCGTCGGCGGCTGGTTGGGGGCGGCGCAGATCCTGGGCGTGGTCGGCGGGACCGGGCTCGCGACGGTGGCCGGCGGGATCGGGGCCGGGTATGTGGCGTGCGCGGTGTTCACGGTGCTGGGCGTGCTGCCGTACGCGCTGCGGTATCCGGATCTGCGGCTGGGGGCCGCGGACCGGCCGGTGTGGTCCTGGCGCGGCTTTCTCTCCGGGTTCTGGCTGAGTCCGCGGCGGTATCCCGACCTGGGGTGGGCCTGGCTGACCCGCTTCCTGATCAACCTCAGCAACGCGCTGGTGCTGCTGTACCTGCTCTACTACCTGCGCGACCGGCTGCACTACCACGACCCCGATCAGGGCGTGCTGATCCTGACCGCGGTGAACGGCGTGACGCTGCTCGCCACGGTGGTGGTGGGCGGGGTGTGGTCGGACCGGACGGGGCGGCGCAAGCCGTTCGTGATCTGGTCCGGGGTGCTGATGGCGGTGGCGACGGGGGCGCTGGCGGGCTGGCAGACCTGGCCGGGGGCGCTCGTCGCGGCCGCCGTGCTCGGCATCGGGTTCGGCGTCTTCACCTCGGTCGACTTCGCGCTGATGACGGACGTCCTGCCCAAGGCCCTGGACCGGGGCAAGGACCTGGGCGTGATCAACGTGGCCAACGCCCTGCCCCAGGTCGCGGCACCCGCCCTCGCCGCGCCGATCGTCACCTACCTGGGCGGATACCGGGTGCTGTACCTGGTGTCGGCGGTGATCGGGCTGGCGGGGGCGGTGCTGGTCCAGCGGATCCGGGGCGTGGAGTGACCTACAGGGCGCCGGCGTCCCGGGCGGCGTAGACCGACGGATACCGGGGGCGGTAGCCCAGCTCCCGGCGGATGCGGTCGGTGGACATGATCACCAGCCATGGGTCGGGGTCGGTGCGCTCGTGCAGTTCGGCGGGCACCTCGGCCCCGTTGAGCTGGTGCAGCTCGACCGCCGTGACGGGGGCGTCGTCGGCGATGTTGTAGATCCGGCCGGCGATGCCGGGGGCGTGCAGGACGCGCAGCAGGCCCTGGGCGACGTCCGCGTGGTGGCCCATGTGCAGGCGCTGGGTCGCCGCCCACTGCCCGGCCCAGCGCAGCGACTGGGCGAGGTGCGGGTCGCCCTCGCCGTAGACGAAGGGCAGCCGGGCGATCCGTACGTCCAGGCCCTCCATCGCCAGCAGGTCCCGTTCGGCCTCCGCCTTCGAGGCGGGGTAGGCGCCCCACATCGTGCCGCCGGGCCGGCTCTCGTCCTCCTCGGTCACCGGACGGCCCCGCCCCACGCCGTACACCAGCCCGGTGCTGACCTGCACGAAGCGCCGCACACCGGCGGCCAGGGCGGCACGGCCCAGCTCCACCGCCGCGTCCCGGTTGACGGCCCACGCCTCCTCGTCCGGGACCCCGCGGAAGGCGGCGGCGACGTTGACGACGGCGTCCGCTCCGGCGACCGCCTTGGCGAGGGCCTCGTTGTCCCGTATGTCCCCGATCACGACCTCGGCTCCGAGCCGCGCGAACGGCTCCGCGCGCGCCGCGTCCCGCACCAGGATCCGCACGTTCTCGTCCGCCCGGGCCTGTGCCAGCAGCCTCGGCACGAAGCGCCGTCCGACCTGTCCCGTCGTACCCGTGACCAATGTCAGCATGTTCTGCTCCTCTCGTCCCCACCCACCCTTCAGCGGGACGCCGGCCACCGGGAGAGACCTCCCGATCAGGGGATCGGCAGTCCCTGGATAAGCCGGGCCGGCTCCCGCACGCTGGAGGGGTGAACCGAGCCGAACTCGCCGACTTCCTGCGCCGTGGCCGTGCCCGCCTGGACCCCTCCGACGTGGGTCTCGCGGCCGGCCCGCGCCGCCGTACTCCGGGGCTGCGGCGGGAGGAGGTGGCGCAGCTGGCCGGGATGTCGGCCGACTACTACACGCGCCTGGAGCAGTCCCGGGGGCCGCGGCCGTCCCGGCAGATCCTGACGGCGCTGGCCCGCGCGCTGCGGCTGACGGACGACGAACGCGACCACCTGTTCCATCTGGCCGGCGAGGAGCCGCCGCGCCGGGGCGGCGCGTCCAGGCACGTCAACCCCGGTCTGCTGCTGGTCCTCGACCGCCTGCACGACACCCCGGCGATGGTCTCCACGGACTGCGGGGAGGTGCTGGCGCAGAACGCGATGTCGAGGGCGCTGAGCGGCGACACGTCCGCTCGTCCGCCCCGGGACCGCAACATGCTGCGCCGCTTCTTCCTGGACCCCGCGGCCCGGGACCTGTTCCCGCCGGAGGACGTACCGGCCCACGCGCGCAGCCATGTGGCGAGCCTGCGGGCGGTGGCCGCCTCCCGCCCCGACGACCCGGAACCGGCCGCGCTGGTGGCCGAACTGCTCGCCTCCAGCGAGGAGTTCGCGCGCCTGTGGGACGACCACGAGGTGGCGGTCCGCCGCCAGTCCACGAAGCGCTTCCGCCACCCCCTGGTCGGCCTCCTGGAACTGGACTGCGAGATCCTCCTCAGCGAAACCGGCCACCACCACCTGATCCTCCACACGGCCCGCCCCGGCACGGAGTCGTACGAGCGACTGCAGTTGCTGCGGGTGGTGGGACTGCAGGACCTGACCCCGTCAGAAGCCGGGACGCCGTAGCTGCCACTTCGGCGTGCCGAGGAGGGTCCGGGCTCAGAACCCCAGGCGGCGCAACTGCTTCGGATCCCGCTGCCAGTCCTTCGCGACCTTCACGTGGAGGTCCAGGAACACCGGCGTGCCCAGCAACGCCTCGATCTGTTTGCGGGACTTGATGCCGACCTCCTTCAGGCGCTTGCCCTTGGGGCCGATGATGATGCCCTTCTGGCTGGGGCGTTCGATGAACAGGTTGGCGTGGATGTCCAGGAGGGGCTTGTCGGCCGGGCGGTCCTCGCGCGGGAGCATCTCCTCGACGACCACCGCGATGGAGTGCGGCAGCTCGTCGCGGACACCCTCCAGCGCCGCCTCGCGGATCAGCTCGGCGATCATGACCTGCTCGGGCTCGTCGGTGAGGTCGCCCTCGGGGTAGAGCGCCGGCCCCTCGGGCAGCAGCGGCACGAGGAGATCGGCCAACAGGTTCACCTGCTTGTCGCCGACCGCCGACACCGGCACGATCTCCGCCCACTCGAAGCCGAGCTCCTTGCCCAGCTGGTCGATGGCGATCAGCTGCTCGGCGAGGGTCTTGGAGTCGACGAGGTCGGTCTTGGTGACGATCGCGATCTTGGGGGTCTTGCGGATCCCCGCCAGCTCCTTGGCGATGAACCGGTCACCGGGGCCGATCTTCTCGTTCGCCGGAAGGCAGAAACCGATCACGTCCACCTCGGCCCACGTCGTGCGCACCACGTCGTTGAGCCGCTCCCCCAGCAGCGTGCGCGGCTTGTGCAGCCCCGGGGTGTCGACCAGGATGAGCTGGGCGTCCTCCCGGTGCACGATCCCCCGCACGGTGTGCCGCGTGGTCTGCGGCTGGTTCGCGGTGATCGCCACCTTCTGCCCCACCAGAGCGTTCGTGAGGGTGGACTTGCCCGCGTTGGGGCGCCCCACGAAGCAGGCGAAGCCGGCACGGTGGACGGTCTCGCCCGACTCTTCGGATGACTGGGTACGAACGCTCATGCCGCCCATTCTCCCTGATCCCTGGACCCCCGCCGTACCGTGAGGATTCGGTAACCCCGCCGCAACGAAACGTCACGGAAACACAGCCGTACGCAACCGGAAACGCAGGCCGGTGACCCTCTGACGAGCCCCCACCTCGATGGAGACGACCGTGACCTTCGCCGCCGCGCAGATCAACACGGGCGACACCGCCTGGCTGCTCGCCGCCACCGCCCTGGTCCTGCTGATGACCCCGGGCCTGGCCCTCTTCTACGGCGGCATGGTCCGCACGAAGAGCGTCCTCAACATGCTGATGATGAGCTTCGTGTCGATCGCCCTGGTCACCGTGGTCTGGCTGACCGCCGGCTACTCGCTCGCCTTCGGCGACGACATCGGCGGAGGACTCATCGGCGGCCTGAAGCACGCCGGCATGGCGGGCCTGGGCCCCGACAACGTGCACGGCACCGTCCCCACCGTCCTGTTCGCCACCTTCCAGCTCACCTTCGCGATCATCACGGCGGCCCTGATCAGCGGCGCGATCGCGGACCGGGCGAAGTTCTCGGCATGGCTGGTCTTCGTGCCGGTGTGGACGCTGCTCGTATACGTTCCGGTCGCGCACTGGGTCTGGGGCCCGGGCGGCTGGATCCTCGACCGCCTCGGCGCCCTGGACTTCGCGGGCGGTATGCCCGTCGAGATCACCTCCGGCGCCTCGGGACTCGCGCTCGCGCTGGTCCTCGGCCCGCGGCTCGGGTTCAAGAAGGACGCCATGCGTCCGCACAACCTGCCGATGGTGATGCTGGGCGCGGGTCTGCTCTGGTTCGGCTGGTTCGGCTTCAACGCCGGCTCCGCACTCGGCGCCAACGGCCTCGCGGCCGCCGCGTTCCTCAACACCCTCGCCGCCGGCTGCACCGGTCTGCTGGGCTGGCTCTTCGTCGAACAGAAGCGGGACGGCCACCCGACGACCCTGGGCGCCGCGTCCGGCGCGGTCGCGGGCCTGGTCGCGATCACCCCGTCCTGCGGCACGGTCTCCCTGCTCGGCGCCCTGGTCGTCGGCCTCGCCGCCGGTGTCGTCTGCTCGTACGCGGTGGGCTGGAAGTTCCGGCTGAACTACGACGACTCGCTGGACGTCGTCGGCGTCCACCTGGTCGGCGGTGTGATCGGCACCCTGCTGATCGGCGTCTTCGCCGAGAAGGCGATGACCGGCGGGACGCAGGGCCTGCTGTACGGCGGCGGGCTCGCCCAGCTGGGTAAGCAGGCGGTCGGGGTGGTGGTCGTCGCCGGGTACGCCTTCGCCGTGACCTACGGCATCGGCAAGCTGCTCGACAAGGCCATCGGCTTCCGGGCGGCCGAGGAGCACGAGCACACCGGCCTGGACCTTACGGTGCACGCCGAGACCGCATACGATCACGGCGTCCTGGGCCACGGCGCCCCGGTCAGCGCGTCCGTCGTCCCCTCCGCCCGGAAGGCCGAGAGCCAGGCATGAAGCTCATCACCGCGATCGTCAAGCCCTACCGCCTCGACGAGGTGAAGACGGCCCTGCAGGAGATCGGCGTGCACGGCCTGACCGTGACCGAGGCCAGCGGCTACGGCCGCCAGCGCGGCCACACCGAGGTGTACCGCGGCGCCGAGTACCAGGTCGACCTGGTGCCCAAGGTCCGCATCGAGGTCGTCGTCGACGACACCGACGCGGACGCCGTCATCGACGCGATCGTCAAGGCCGCGCAGACGGGCAAGATCGGCGACGGCAAGGTCTGGTCCCTGCCGGTCGAGACGGTCGTCCGGGTACGGACGGGAGAGCGCGGCCCGGACGCGCTCTGAGACACCGCCGGCCGGGAGCGGCGGGTGGTGTACGGCGACAGCGCCCGGCGCCTGACGGAAGCGCGCCGAGGAGTCGCGCCCGACCTGAACGGAGCGGCTCCCGGCCGGGCACCACGGCTCCGGTCGACGGGCCCGGCGCGCGCGGAGTACGCCCGGGCATCCGCCGCGAAGCTCATCTCCTCGACGGATGCCGCTCCCGCTCGACCTCGCGCGCCGTGGCCGGGGATCCGGCGGGGCGCGCCGGACCCTGACCGACCACCCGCGTCCGGCGCGATCTGACGAAGAGCATCGTGCCCACGGCCAGGACCGCGAGCAGCACCGCCGTCGCGATCCACGGCACCGCGAAGAAGGACGCGCTCGCCGACTCCCGGGTGTCCTGCGCGCTCGCCGTCAACGTGATGTTTCCCCAGTCGAGTTGGGGCGCCCCGCGCCACGGCTCCGTGAGGTGCGCGCGCTGGCCCGGCAGGAGTTCGGAGGGGATGCGGGACAGGTCGCGGGAGAGCAGGGTGCGACCGAACAGGCCCTTCGCGCGCAGCTCCACCTTGGGGTCGAGCGTGACGTTGCCGGTGTTGTGCAGGGTGTAGGAGATCGTCGACGTGCTGGTCCCGAAGCCGGGGACGAGCGGCTGGCTGTGGCTGATGTGGACGTTCTCGACGGAGATCGCGGGGAGGGTCGGTCCGCCGACGCGCAGGTAGACACGGGCGGCGACCGCGCGCTGCACCCCGAGCGCCAGGGATCCGCTGCCCTTGTCGATGCGCTCGTCCAGCGCGACCAACGCGCCCGGATGGTCGCCGGGTTCGGCCCCCTCGGGCACGCGCAGCGTGAAGGGGACGGTGATCCTGCCGTGCGCGGGGACGGTGATCCGGGACGTGGCGGGCCTGGCCCAGGCCCCGACGCCCCGCTGCCTCTCGTGCACCGTCCGCACCGCGAACCCGCCGTCCCGGGCGGTGTTGTAGGCGTCGGCGGCGTAGAGGCGGAAGGTCAGCGGCCCGGCGGTCTTGTTGGCGACGACGACCTTGTCCGAGACGGTCGTACCGGGATCGGCGGAGAGGTAGAAGTAGGGGCGCGCGGCGATCTTCGATGCGAGGGGATAGACCGACCAGCTGCCGTTGTCGGCGGCGTGCGCGGGCGTGGCGAGAGCGGCGAGGAACAGACCGAGCAGGAGGACGGAGAGCTTTCTCATGGGTGCGGACCCCCACGGACTTCGGCGGTAGGAGAGGGACGGGCGGGTGCGGACGCCCGTACGGTCAGCTGAGCGTCAGGGTCAGGACCCCGGAGTACGAGCCCGGAGGCGTGAACGTCGGTACGTCCAGGGAGAGCTGGGCGTCCGCGGTGAACTCGCCGCCGGTCAGCGTGCCGTTGGGGGTGGACGCCAGGGTCGCGCCCGAGGTGCCCACCGTGCCCGCCGAACCCGCCTGACAGGTGCTGGGGCTGCCCGCCTTGGTGGCGCAGGCGGGGGTCCAGCTCAGCTTCCCGGCGTCGATCTTGGCGCCGGGTCCGGTGAAGTCGGTGACCTTGCCGGTGAGCGACCAGCCGGCCGGACCGCCGCGGAAGTCCTTGACGGTGACAGGCTGCAGCTTGCCCGTGGAGGCCCCGCCCTTGCCGAAGTCCACCGCCGACAGTGCGACGGAGTCCCCGGCCTGGGACATCGACAGCGTGCCCGCGTTCACGGTGGTCGTCAGCTTCTGACTCCCGGCCGGAATCGGCGTGTTGTCGATGACCGTGTACGTGGCCGGCCCGGCGCCCAGGGCGTCGCTGTACGCGCTGCCCTCGTACGCCACGATCCCGGTCGTCGTCTTGTCGTTGACGACGAGGGATCCGCTGATCTTGCCGCTCGCGTCGGCGGTGACGGTGGCCTTGTCCGCGGTCTGGGTGGATCCGGACCGTCCGGCCAGGGTCACCGTGGCGCCCGCGGTGAAGCCGGTGCCGCTGACGCCGACACTGTCACCGGGGTTGCCGGACGCCTTGTTCAGTGTGATGGCACGGGTGTTGACCGGGGTGGAGTTCGTCGCCGTGACGGTCTCGGAGACCGGGGCGGGCGGGTTGGTCACCGTGCACGGGGTGTCCAGCTCCAGGATGTAGCTGGTGTGGATGTTGTAGTCGCCGGGCGAGAGCTTGATCGCTCCCGGCGCGGTGACCTTGAAGGTGCCGGTCATGGAGAACGACGGGAAGGCGCCGTTGCCGGGCACCGGGTCGTTCTTCTTGGGTCCGGCGACCGTGACGTCCCCGGTCTGCGCACCGGTGAGGGTGATCTTGCCGGTGGGCGTCATGATGTCGGCCGGCAGGGCGATCGCGGTGGGGTTGCTGGCGGCGGGCTTGACCACCGTGTAGGTCACGGTGACCGTGTCGCCGACCTTCGGAGCGGTGTTGTCCACCGAGATGCTCGCCGTGGTGGTGCCGTCGATCGGCGGGATGCCGGCGACGGCGGGCGGGATGCAGTGCGTGGGGAAGTCCACGTTGGTGGCGGCGCCGGCCGGAAAGGCCAGGGCGCCGCCCGCGGTGACCGCGAGCGCGGCCGCCCCGAACAGCGACGCCAGACGGCGTCTTCGGTTCTGTGAACCCATGGGTGTGCCCCCTCTTCTTCTGTGCTCGCTGGGGGCATTGATGTGTGGATCGCGTGAGAAGTCAATGGAGATGCCGAAATGAACTGATGGACCGTCAGTTCCTGTGTCTGCCAGGAACTGACGGTCCGTCGGCTGAGCAGGCCCGGGCTCGGGTCAGTCGAACACGAACGGTCCGGGCGACTGGGGTCCGGTCGCCGTGCAGGTGACGGTGATCCCGAAGACGACCAACTGCAGCGAGCCGCCGTAGGCGTCCAGGCTGTCACCGGAGGCGACGGTGCCGTCGAGGGGGCCGACGGTGACGGGGTCACCGGCCGCGATCGCGGGGTTCTTGGTCCCGCTGAACGTGCTGGTGCCGCCGGTGGTGCCGTTCACCAGGGTGAGCGTCGAGGAGATCGAGTCCTGAGACAGGGCGATCGGGGCGGTGACGGCCGAGGTGACGGTGATGGTGGCCGCCGTGCCGTCCTGGGTGGCGGTGAGCGTGGCCTCGCCGCTGCCGAAGGCGCCGCAGTCCGCGCTGATCGTCGCGGTCTGCGGGGTGACGGCGAGGGCACTGGGCGCGAACGCCAGCGAGGCGGCCGCGAGGGCCCCCACCACCATTGCCGCACCTGCTCCTGTGCGTTTGCCTCTCATGGGGAATCCGGCTCCCTTCCCGTGTCTGGGAAAGCCATGTGGGGATGGATGGGAGAGGTCCGGACGGGCCGCCGGCAGGCGCGGTGCGGGGCGCCAAGTGGGGGGTGGAGTAAGGAATCTGACGATCCGTCGGAACTACGGATTCCATTGATGCCCGAGAGACACGGAAGCGGCAAGGAGGATTTCCGGCCGACTCCGGCCCACTCTGAAAAGGGCTGTTCTCAGCCTGCGGTGACCGTGCCGCGTACCGTCCCGTCGGGCCCGGCGAGCAGCACCGGCGTCCCCTCCCCACCGAGATCCCGTACGGCCGCCAGGTCCTGCTCGGGCACGGACCCGGCCTCGGTCACCACGGCCGCCGCCTCCAGGGACTTCGCGCCCGAGGCCACCGCCATCGCAACGGCCGTGCGCAGCGCGCTCAGCTCCAGCGAGGCGAGCGCGACGGTCCCGGCGACATACGTCCGCCCGGTCTCGTCCCGTACGGCCGCCCCCTCGGGCACACCGTTGCGCGCCCGCGCGGAACGGGCCAGGGTGACGATCTTGCGGTCCTCGGGATCAAGCGCGCTGCTGTCGGTCATGAGCCGAGCATAACCACCGCCGCCGCGCAGCTCAGGGGCGGTCGAGGCGGAGCCGCTCGGCACGCGGCAGACCGGCCACGACCAGGTCGTACGAGTCCTCGACGAGCTCCCGCACCAGGTTGTCGGGCAGGTCGCCGTCGACCGTGACGGTGTTCCAGTGGCGCTTGTTCATGTGGTAGCCGGGGATGATCAGGCCCGGGTGGTCGGTGCGCAGCCGGATCGCGTCCTCCGGGTCGCACTTGAGGTTCACCGTGAGTGGCCGATTGTCGAGCCAGCTGAGCGCGAACATCTTGCCCAGGACCTTGAAGACGGAGATCTCCGGCGAGAACGGGAAGTCCTCCACGGCCGCGTTGAAGGACAGACAGAGGCCGCGCAGCTCCTCGGGGGTCATGCGTCCTTCTCCTCCTCGGGCGGACCGGCCGGATCCACCGGCTCCACCAGCACCGTGACGATCTTGTTCCGGCGGCCGGCGGCGGCCTCGGCGGTCAGGCGCAGTTCACGCCCGTCCGGAAGCTCGACCGTGCTGGACGCGCCCGCGATGGGCACGCGGCCCAGGGCCTTCGCGAGCAG
The DNA here is from genome assembly GCF_040630525.1 of Streptomyces sp. NPDC005799. NCBI lineage: Bacteria > Bacillati > Actinomycetota > Actinomycetes > Kitasatosporales > Streptomycetaceae > Streptomyces > Streptomyces sp. NPDC005799. The sequence goes on along the minus strand of NZ_JBEXXQ010000001.1, from coordinate 415,140 downwards.
ACCGCCGACGGTCTCCACGTCCTCGTCGTCGTACTCGTCGAGCCCGTACAGCTCGCCGAGATCGGTGATGTCGAGGCGGGCGGTGACGCGGTAGCGGTCCTCGCCGAGGTCCTCCACGGGCGGCAGTTCGCGGTCGTACTCGTCGGTGATCTCGCCGACGATCTCCTCGAGGATGTCCTCGATGGTGACGATGCCGGCCGTGCCGCCGTACTCGTCGATGACGACGGCGACGTGGTTGCGCTCCTGCTGCATCTCGCGCAGCAGATCGCCGGCGTTCTTGGTGTCGGGGACGAAGGCGGCGGGCCGCATCGCCGTCGACACCAGCTCGCTCTCCGCGTCCCGGCTGATGTGCGTCTTGCGGACCAGGTCCTTCAGGTACACGATCCCGACGATGTCGTCCTCGCTCTCGCCGGTGACCGGTATGCGCGAGAAGCCCGAGCGCAGCGCGAGGGTGAGGGCCTGACGGATCGTCTTGTAGCGCTCGATCACCACGAGGTCGGTGCGCGGGACCATGACCTCCCGGACGAGCGTGTCGCCGAGCTCGAAGACCGAGTGCACCATCCGGCGCTCCTCGTCCTCGATCAGCGACTCCTTCTCCGCCAGGTCCACCAGCGCCCGCAGCTCCGCCTCGGAGGCGAACGGCCCCCGGCGGAAGCCCTTGCCAGGGGTGAGGGCGTTACCGATCAGGATGAGGAGGTTGGGGATCGGGCCCATGATCCGCGCGAGCGGCACCAGGACGTACGCCGCCGCCGTGGCCGTGTTGAGCGGATGCTGGCGGCCGATGGTGCGCGGCGAGACGCCCACGGCGACGTACGACACCAGGACCATCACGCCGATCGCGAGGAGCAGGGCGCGGGTGGTGCCGTCGACGGACTGCAGACAGGCGTACGTCACCAGGGCCGCGGCCGCCATCTCGCAGGCGACGCGGACCAGCAGGGCGACGTTCAGATAGCGGGTCGGGTCGGCGGCGACCTGCGCGAGCTTCGCGCTGCCGCGGCGGCCGGAACGGACCGCCTCCTCGGCGCGGAAGCTGGAGACACGGGCGAGGCCCGCCTCCGCGCAGGCGGCGAGCCACGCCACGACGACCAGGGCGACCGCGCCCGCGACGATCTGACCGCTCATGAGACGGTCGGGGCCGGGGACGGACCGGTCAGGCCCTTCTCCGCGCGCCAGCCGTCCACGATGGCCGCCTGCAGACCGAACATCTCGGCCTTCTCGTCGGGCTCCTCGTGGTCGTAGCCGAGCAGGTGCAGCACACCGTGGACGGTGAGCAGTTGGAGCTCCTCGTCCATGGAGTGCTGCGTCTCGGCCTCCTCGCCCTGCTTCTTGGCGACCTCGGGACACAGCACGATGTCACCGAGGAGGCCCTGCGGGGGCTCGTCGTCGTCCTTCGACGGCGGACGCAGCTCGTCCATCGGGAAGGACATGACGTCCGTGGGCCCCGGCAGGTCCATCCACTGGATGTGCAGCTGCTCCATGGCGTCGGCGTCCACCACGATCACCGAGAGCTCGGAGAGGGGGTGGATGCGCATCCGTGCGAGTGCGTAGCGGGCGATGTCGAGGATCGCCTGCTCGTCGACCTCGGTTCCGGACTCGTTGTTGACGTCGATCGACATGGCGCTGTGTGTGTCTACTTCCCCTTGTGCGCGGACTTCTCCCGGCCGCCCTTGTGGGTGCCGTTCTCCGTGCCGTGCTTGCTGTCGTACTTCTCGTACGCGTCGACGATACGGCCGACCAGCTTGTGCCGTACGACGTCCTGGGACGACAGGCGGGAGAAGTGGACGTCGTCGAGGCCCTCCAGGATGTCCTGGACCTGACGCAGACCCGACTTGGTTCCGCTGGGCAGGTCGACCTGGGTCACGTCACCGGTGATCACGATCTTCGAGTCGAAGCCGAGCCTGGTCAGGAACATCTTCATCTGCTCGGGGCTCGTGTTCTGGGCCTCGTCCAGGATGATGAAGGCGTCATTCAAGGTACGACCCCGCATGTATGCCAGCGGCGCCACCTCGATCGTCCCGGCCGCCATCAGCCGCGGGATCGAGTCCGGGTCCAGCATGTCGTGCAGCGCGTCGTACAGCGGGCGCAGGTACGGGTCGATCTTCTCGTAGAGGGTGCCGGGGAGGAAGCCGAGGCGCTCTCCGGCCTCCACCGCGGGGCGGGTCAGGATGATGCGGTTGACCTGCTTGGACTGCAGGGCCTGCACCGCCTTGGCCATGGCGAGGTAGGTCTTGCCGGTACCGGCGGGGCCGATGCCGAAGACGATCGTGTGCTTGTCGATCGCGTCGACGTACCGCTTCTGGTTGAGGGTCTTGGGGCGGATGGTGCGGCCGCGGGAGGACAGGATGTTCTGCGTCAGTACCTCGGCCGGGGTCTCCTGGCCGTCGCTCGTCCCGTTCTCGCTCGCCTTCAGCATGGCGATCGAGCGTTCCACTGCGTCCTCCGTCATCGGCTGCCCGGTGCGGAGCACCAGCATCATCTCTTCGAACACGCGCGAGATGAGGGCGACGTCGACCGGGTGGCCGACCGCGCTGATCTCGTTGCCCCGGACGTGGATGTCGGCCGCCGGGAAGGCCTTCTCGATCACGCGCAGGAGGGAGTCGCCTGATCCCAGCACGGTGACCATCGGGTGCTGGGCGGGAACCGTGAACTGTGCTCTCGCCTGCTCCTGCGCGGGGGTGTGAGCTGTGGGTGTCTGAGTCATGGGCCGGCTCTGTAGGCCTGCGGTTCCTCCTCGTCACGGCCGCGCAGCTGAGGGCGGCCTCGCGATTCCAAGGGTACGACGGTGCACTGACAACGCCGTAGGGCTTTTCGGTGTCCGCTACGCCGAGCGCCCGAACCCGATCGTCGGCACCGCCCGCCGCAGCGGCCACGGGCGGGTTGCTCCCTCCCCCGGTACCAGCGCGTCCAGGAAGGCGTACCGGCTCAGCGCCTCCGGCTCCTGTCCCTGCACCGACTGCACCTTCCGCCACCAGGCGCCGATCTCCGCCCAGCCCGGGGCCGAGAGGGAGCCGCCGAACTCCTGGACGGACAGGGCCGCCGTCAGTCCCGCGAAGGCGAGCCGGTCGGCGAGCGGCCAGCCCGCCAGGGTGCCGGTGACGAAGCCGGCCACGAAGACGTCACCGGCGCCGGTCGGGTCCAGGGCCTCCACGGCGATGGCGGGGACCTCCGCGCTCTCCCCGGTCCGCCGGTCCACGGCGTACGCGCCCTCCGCGCCCAGGGTGACCACGGCGAGCGGCACGTGTTCGGTGAGGGCGTGCGCGGCGGCGCGCGGGCAAGCGGCGCCGGTGTAGCGCATGGCCTCCTCCGCGTTGGGCAGGAAGGCCTCGCAGTGCTCCAGGTCGGCCAGGCCCGCCAGGTCCCAGGCCCCGGTGTCGTCCCAGCCGACGTCGGCGAAGATGCGGGTGCCGCGGCTCGCGGCCTGGGCGATCCAGGGGGCGCGCAGGCCGGGGGTGAGGGAGGCGACGGCCGCGCGGGCGTACGGCGGGTGGTCGGGCGCGGGCTCCTCCGGGGGCGGTTCGTGGCCGTGGGAGACCATCGTGCGCTCGCCCTCGTACGCCATGGAGACGGTGACCGGGGAGTGCCAGCCGGGCGCGGTGCGGGACGTGGAGAGGTCGATGCCCTCGCCCTGCTCCAGCGCGTCCCAGCAGTACTCGCCGTAGTGGTCGTCGCCGAACGCGGCCGCGAGGGAGGTCCGCAGGCCGAGGCGGGCGAGGGCGGTGGCCATGTTGGCGACACCGCCGGGGCTCGATCCCATGCCCCGCGCCCAGGACTCGGTGCCGCGCACCGGGGCGGAGTCGAGCCCGGTGAAGATGATGTCCAGGAAGACCGTGCCGGTCAGGTACACGTCCCAGGGCGGGTCGTCGGGCGTGCGCAGGCCGGCCAGCGGATCGACCTGGGCCCGGCACTGCGGTCCCTCGATGACGGGTGACGGTCCCTTTCCGGTGGACGCGTTGGGCGCGGTCACGGTGCACTCCCTGACATGGTGCGGATCCAGCCAGTGTGCACCACATCACGGATCCTCCGCCGCCGCTCACGCCGCAGCGGCCGCCCCCCGTACCGTGCGGGCCGTCCCCGGTCCTACCAGCGGGGCACGGCGGGGGTGACCCACTCGGGGTCGGCGATCCGCATCGCCGCCGCGTCGTCGCGCTCGCGCAGCGCGCCGTCGTCGTCGAGCCACCTCTGGTGCAGGACGGCGAGTTTCTCCCGGTCGAGTTCGACGCCGAGGCCCGGCGCGTCGGAGACGGTGACCCTGCCGTCGTCGAAGGTCAGCCGCTGGGTGAGGACGTCCTCGGACTGCCAGGGGTAGTGGGAGTCGCAGGCGTGGTGGAGGTTCGGGACGGTGGAGGCGACGTGGGTCATCGCGGCCAGGCTGATCCCGAGGTGCGTGTTGGAGTGCATGGAGATCCCGACGCCGAACGTCCGGCAGATCGCGGCGAGTTGCTGGGTGTTGCGCAGCCCGCCCCAGTAGTGGTGGTCGGAGAGGACGACCTGGACGGCGTCCCGGGTGAACGCCTCCTTGATCTCGGCGAAGGTCGTCACGCACATGTTGGTGGCAAGCGGCACGTCGGTGCCGGCGGAGACCTCGGCCATCGCGGGTGTGCCGAGCGCCGGGTCCTCCAGGTACTCCAGGACGTCCGCGAGCTCCCCGGCGACCTTCAGTGAGGTCTCCACGGACCAGGCGCCGTTCGGGTCGAGCCTCAGCGGGTGCCCGGGGAAGGCCTCGGCCAGGGCGCGTACGGCGGCGATCTCCTCCTCGGGCGGGAAGACACCGCCCTTGAGCTTGAACGAGGTGAACCCGTACCGCTCCTTGAACAGTCGCGCCTGCGCGACGACGCCCGCCGGGTCGACGGCCGCGCCCCAGTCGTCCCGCTCGCAGGCGCCCTCGGGATGGGCGGCCCACTTGTAGAACAGGTACGCGCTGTACTCGACGGCGTCCCGGACCTTGCCGCCGAGCAGCGCGTGCACGGGCAGCCCGAGCGTCTTGCCGAGGGCGTCCAGGCAGGCCACCTCGAAGGCGGAGACGACGGACAGGCGCAGCTTGTCGGCGGTCTGGACGCCGCGCAGTCCGCCGACGTCGACCTGCCCGGAGACCCGGGCGCCGTCCACGGCGACCTCGTCGGCGAGGGTGAACAGGCCGTTGAGGTCGTCCACTTGACGGCCCCTCAGCTTCTCGGCGAAGGGGCGTGCCAGTTCCAGGTACTTGGTGTCGCCGTACGTCTCGCCGACGCCGGTGATCCCGTCGGCCGTCAGGACCTCCACGATCAGCCGCGGGGTGTACGGCTGGTGCACGCCCTGGGTGTTGAGCAGCGGCGGGTCGGCGACCAGGATCGGGGTCAGCCAGACGTCCGTGATCGTGAGGTTCACAGGGAGGCTCCTACGAGGTCGAGGCCGGCGGCGAGGAGGGCCCACAGGTCGGCCAGGTCGGCGGGCGAGGGGTCGGTGAGCGGGGCGCGGACGGGGCCGACGGGACCTCCGCGCAGCCGGGCCGCGGCCTTGACGAGGGACACGGCGTAGCCGGGTACCCGGTCGCGGAGTTCCACGAACGGCACGTAGAAGTCGCGCAGCAGTCGGTCCACGGTCTTGTCGTCGTGTCCGCGCAGGGCGGTGCGGAAGGCGTTCGCGATCTCGGGCGCGAAGGCGTGCACGGCGGAGGAGTAGGCGGGGACGCCGACGGTGGCGTACGCACGGGCCTGGATCTCGGCCGTGGCGGCGCCGTTGAAGAACAGGAAGCCCTGGGGTGCGGCGAGGGTGAGGCGCTGGAGCCGGTCGAGGTCGCTGTGGCCGTCCTTGAGGCCGATGACGTTCGGGATGTCCGCGATCCGCCGCAGGGAGGCCGGGGTGTAGGCGACCTGGCCGCGCTGGTAGGCGATCAGCGGGAGCCGGGTGCGGGCCGCGATCTGTTCCAGCTGGCCGACGAGGCCCTCCTGCGGGGCGGCGACGAGGTAGTGCGGCAGCACGAGCAGGGCGTCGGCGCCGGCCTCCTCGGCGATGCGCGCGAAGCGGGCGGCCTGTGCCCAGCCGTATCCGGTCCCGGCGACGACGGGCACCCGGCCGGCCGCCTCCTCGACGGCGACGGTGACGACCTGGCGGTACTCGTCCTCGTCCAGCGAGAAGAACTCGCCGGTGCCGCAGGCGGGGAAGAGGGCGCCGGGCGCGGTGGCGAGCCGGTCCGCGACATGGGCGCGGAAGCCGTCCGGGTCGAGCGAGCCGTCGTCGTGGAAGGAGGTCAGCGGGAAGGAGAGCACTCCGCCCTCCATGCCCTCCCGCAGCCTGCGCGCGGTCGTATCCGTCTCACCCGTCACGACGTCTCCCCATATAGATGTCATCCACGTATGGAGACAAAGCCTAGATATGCGAACGTCGGGCGTCAACGGGCGGGCACCGGCGGACTACCATCGCCCCATGTCGGAGACAGGCGGCGGTGTTCGCGAGGTGAAGTCCGCGGCACGGACGGTCGAACTGCTGGAACTGCTCGCCGCGCGCGGCGACCGGCCGGCGCGGCTGCAGGAACTGGCGGAGGCGCTCGAGGTGCCGCGCAGCTCGATGTACGCGTTGCTGCAGACGCTGATCGGCCGGGGCTGGGTGCGCACGGACATCACCGGCTCCCTCTACGGCATCGGGATCCACGCCCTGCTGACCGGCACCAGCTATCTGGACTCCGACCCGCGCGTGCGGGTGGTACGGCCGTATCTCGACGAGGCGTCGGAGGCGCTGGGCGAGACGATCCACCTGGGGCGCCTGGACGGCCGGGACGTCGCCTATCTGGCCACCCGGGAGTCGCACGAGTACCTGCGGACCATCAGCCGGGTCGGCCGCCGCCTGCCGGCACACGTGGGCGCGCTGGGCAAGGCGCTGCTGGCCGAACGCCCCGACGACGACCTTCCCGAGGGCCCGTACGAGGCCCTCACCCCCAACACCCGCACCACCAGGGTGGCGTTGGCCGCCGACCTCGCCGAGGTCCGCGCCCGCGGCTACGCGGTCGACCGCGAGGAGGGCGTCCTCGGCATCGTCGGCTTCGGGTTCGCGCTGCGCTACGAGGTGCCGGCGCAGGACGCGGTCAGCTGCTCGGTGCCGGTGGCCCGGCTGACTCCGGAGCACGAGGAGCGGATCGTGGCGGTGATGCGGGAGATCAGGACGAAGATCGAGGCGACGGCACCGGGCGCGGGAGGCTCGGCGCACTGGCGCTGACCCGATGAGCGGGGCGCTCGTCTGCCCGACCTCTCCAGCCCCAAACACAACGTGCGCCACATCACACGACTTCGGCTTCTTCCGTAAACCGCGTGCTTGATACAACTTGCTCGCGCGTTCCTGTCCGTCGACGGCCTGCGCCCCACCCCCTTCTTGAGCCGCTCCTTTCGCATGCCCTGGGAACGCCCGTGTTCGCCCCTCGCACCATCGCCTGGCCCCTCGTCGCCCTTTTCACGGCCGGGTACCTGGCTCCCTACCTGCTCCCCACCACCGTCGGCCGCCTGGACTCGGGTCTGCCCCTGACCGCCACCGAGGCCGGAGCCCTCGGCAGCGCCCTGCTGCTGAGCTCGGCGTCGGCGGGCTTCGTCCTCGCCTCACGGGTCGACCGGATCGGCGCCCGCACCCTGGCCCGCCTCGGCCTCGCCCTCGCCGTCCTCGGGTACGGCACCGCGGCCCTGACCGGCAGCGTCCCGGCCGTCGTCCTCGGCGCCCTGATCGGCGGCTTCGGCTCCGGTACGGCGACGACGGTGGCCGCCACGGGAATCGCCGCGCAACCCGATCCGCACCGCACGACCACTCTCGGCCTGCTCGGCGTCTCGGCGCTCGCCGGCGCCGTCTATCTGACGGTCCCCCACCTCGGCCCGGGCCACGGCCAGCCGCTCGCCGCCATCGCCCTGACCGCGCTCGCCGTCTGGCCGCTCACGGGCCGCCTCCCGGTCCGTACGGCCGCCGCGCACAGCCCCCTCGGCGGCACCCGGCTCCCCCACCGGCGCTCCGGCGCGGTCCTCGCCGCCACGATGCTGTGCTGGTCCCTCGCGCAGAACGCCCTGTGGGGCGTCAGCGGCCGGATCGGCCTGTCCCAGGCGCATCTGACGGAGGCCACCGTCGGTGCGGTCTTCGCGGTGGCGCTCGGCGCGGGACTGCTGGGCGTGACGGCGGCGGGCGCGGTGGGTCCGCGGTTCGGACGGGCGGTGCCGGTCGGGGGCGGTACGGCGGTCATCGCCGGCTGCATCGTGCTCTGCGCGTCCGCGACCGGCCTGGGCTCCTTCACGACCGGTGAGATCGCCTGGAACCTGCTCTACCCGGTCGTCCTGTCGTACGTCATCGGTCTCGCCGCCTCCCTGGACCCGCGGGGGCGTTGGGCGGTGCTGGTCGGGTCTGCGTCCTCGCTGGGGACGGCGGCGGGGCCGCTGACGGGGAGTGTGCTGGCGGCGTGGGCCGGGTTCCCGGTCATGGGCGCGGTGCTGGCGGCGGGGCTGTTGCTGATCGCCATACCGATGACTGTGGTCGCGCTGGGCAGACGCCCTCTCCCGGTCCTCGAGATCCCGGTGGAAACGCCTGTCCGGCACGACTACGACACCACGGCCGCCTAGAACTCGTACGCCTCGACCTCGGCGAGGTACCGCGCCCGCCGCTCCTCGTCGTCCTCCAGGAAGGACGCCAGGAACGAGTTGCGGGCCAGTTCCCGGAGGCGGTCCTGGGACAGGCCCAGAGTCCGCTGTACGGCCTCGAAGTTGTCGCCCGCGTAGCCGCCGAAGTAGGCCGGGTCGTCGGAGTTGACCGTGCACATCAGCCCCGCGTCGAGCATCGCCGGCAGCGGGTGGTCGGCGAGGGTGTCGACCGTGCGGAGGCGGACGTTGGACAGCGGGCACAGGGTCAGCGGTATCCGCTCCCGCACCAGCCGCTCGACCAGCGCCGGGTCCTCGACGCACCGCAGCCCGTGGTCGACCCGCTCGACTCCGAGCACGTCCAGCGCCTCGGTGATGTACTCCGGCGGCCCCTCCTCACCGGCGTGGGCCACGCGCCGCAGCCCCAGGTCCGCAGCCGCCTCGTACACCTCGCGGAACTTCACCGGCGGATGCCCGACCTCCGCCGAGTCGAGGCCGACGCCGGTGATCCGGTCCAGGTACGGCTTCGCGGCGTGCAGGGTCTCAAGGGCCGACTCGGTGGATTCGTCGCGCAGGAAGCAGAGGATGAGCCGGGTGGAGACGCCGTGGTTCGCCTCGCTGCTCTCCAGCGCCCGCGACAGCCCCTCGACGACCGTGCCCATCTCCACGCCCCGCGCGAGATGCGCCTGCGGATCGAAGAAGATCTCCGCGTGTCGGACGCCCTGCGCGGCGGCGCGGGCTAGGTAGGCGTTGGCGAGGTCCTCGAAGTCCCGTTCGGTGCGCAGGACGGCCATGAGCTCGTAGTACAGGTTCAGGAAGGACTGGAGATCCGCGAAGTCATAGGCCTCGCGGAGCTCGGCGGTGTCGGCGTACGGCAACTCGACGCCGTTGCGGGCGGCCAGCTCGAAGGCGAGCTCCGGCTCCAGGGTTCCTTCGATGTGGAGGTGCAGTTCTGCTTTGGGGAGGGGCATCGCAGTATCGTACGGATGATTTACCGACGTTTCGGAACCGGGATCCGCAGCAGGTCGTGCGCCACCGTGAGTTCGCCCTCGAAGCCGGCCGCGCGCGCCTGCCGTTCGAACTCCTCGGGTTCGGTGTAGCGCTGGCTGAAGTGCGTCAGCACCAGGTGCCGTACGCCGGCGTCCCGGGCCGCGCGGGCCGCCTGGCCGGCGGTGAGATGGCCGTGCTCGGTGGCGAGGTCGGTGTCCTCGTCGAGGAAGGTCGACTCGATGACGAGCAGGTCGACGCCGTCCGCGAGCGCGTGCACGCCGTCGCAGAGGCGGGTGTCCATGACGAACGCGAACCGCTGGCCGCGGCGGACCTCGCTGACGTCGTCGAGGGAGACGCCGTCCAGTGAGCCCTCGCGCTGGAGGCGGCCGACGTCCGGGCCCCTGACGCCGTGCGCGGCGAGACGGTCGGGGAGCATGCGGCGGCCGTCGGGCTCGGTGAGGCGGTAGCCGTAGGACTCGACGGGGTGGGAGAGCCGACGGGCCTCCAGCGTGTACGCCGGGGTGGTGGCCAGCGGGCCGTCCGTGTCGACCGGGGCCTCGGTGAGCGCGACCGTCTCCCGGTACGCCGTCGCGTAGCGCAGGCGGTCGAAGAAGCGTTGCCCGCCGCGCGGGTAATGGGCCGTGATCTCGTGCGGGACCTTGTCGAGGTTGATCCGCTGGATCACGCCGGCCAGGCCGAGGGAGTGGTCGCCGTGGAAGTGGGTGACGCAGATGCGGTTCAGGTCGTGCGCGGCGACGCCTGCGCGCAGCATCTGGCGCTGGGTGCCCTCGCCGGGGTCGAAGAGGATGCCCTCGCCGTCCCAGCGGAGCAGGTAGCCGTTGTGGTTGCGGTGCCGGGTCGGGACCTGGCTGGCTGTGCCGAGGACGACCAATTCACGTACCGACACGGTGGGTTATCCGGGGGGCCACTGCAGGCCGCGGCCGCCGAGGAGGTGGGCGTGGGCGTGGAAGACGGTCTGGCCCGCGCCGGCGCCGGTGTTGAAGACGATGCGGTAGCTGTCGAGCTTCTCGTCCTCCGCGACGGACCGGGCCTCTTTGAGGACATCGGCCGCGATGGCGGGTTCGGCGACGGCGAGGGCGGCCGCGTTCTCGTAGTGGACCTTGGGGATCACCAGGACGTGGGTGGGGGCCTGGGGGTTGATGTCCCGGAAGGCGACGGTGGTCTCTGTCTCACGGACGATCGTGGCGGGGACGTGCCCTTCCGCGATCTTGCAGAACAGGCAGTCGTCCTGCGGTTCCCCGGCCATGTGCCCTCCTGAACAGCGGTGATCGGATGTGGGGCCACTCTATCGTCGGCGGTCAGGTCGGCAGTCCCGGCGGCGTCTTCGCCGGACTGGTCTCCAGTGCCTCCAGCGCGACCCTGATCGCCTCGTCCAGTTGGGCGTCACGACCGGCGGCGTGGTCCTGGGGCCGCTGCACGACCTCCACGTCCGGGTCGACGCCGTGGTTCTCCACGCCCCAGCCGTAGCCCTCGAGCCAGAACGCGTACTTCGGCTGGGTGACCAGGGTGCCGTCGACCAGGCGGTAGCGGCTGTCGATGCCGATGACCCCGCCCCAGGTGCGGGTGCCGACGACCGGGCCCAGGCCCAGGGCCTTGATCGCGGCGTTGACGATGTCGCCGTCGGAGCCGGAGAACTCGTTGGCCACGGCGACCACGGGGCCGCGGGGGGCGTCCTCGGGGTAGCTGTAGGGGCGCAGGCCGCGTGGCAGGTCCCAGCCGACGATCCTGCGGGCCAGCTTCTCGACGACCAGCTGGGAGGTGTGGCCGCCGCGGTTCTCGCGGACGTCGACCACCAGGCCCTCGCGGGCCACCTCGATGCGCAGGTCGCGGTGGATCTGGGCCCAGCCGGGGGCCTGCATGTCGGGGACGTGGAGGTAGCCGAGGCGGCCGTCGGAGCGCTCGTGGACGTAGGCGCGGCGGTCGGCGACCCAGGCGTGGTAGCGCAGGGGTTCCTCGTCGGCGACGGGGACGACGACGGCGTGCCGGGGGTCGCCGCCGCCGGAGGGGAGGATCGTCAGCTCGACGGGTTTGCCAGCCGTACCCACCAGGAGGGGGCCGGGCCCGGTGACCGGGTCCACCGGGCGGCCGGCGACCGCGACGATCGCGTCCCCGGAGCGGACCGCGACACCGGGCGCGGCCAGCGGGGAGCGGGCGTCGGGGTCGGAGGTCTCGGCGGGGAGGATGCGGTCGACGCGCCAGTCGCCGTCCTGGTGGCGGGAGATGTCGGCGCCGAGCAGGCCCTGGCGTTCGCCGTGGCCGTGGTTGCCGCGCGGGGTGACATAGGCGTGGGAGGTGCCGAGTTCGCCCTGGACCTCCCAGAGGAGGTCGACGAGGTCGTCGTGGGCGGCGACGCGGTCGAGGACGGGCCGGTAGCGGTCCAGGACGCCGTCCCAGTCGACGCCGCCGAGGTCGGGACGCCAGAAGTTGTCCCGCATGAGGCGGCCGGTCTCGTCGTACATCTGGCGCCACTCCGCGGCGGGGTCGACGGTGTGGCGGACGCGGCCGAGGTCGACGGTGATGTTGCTGTCGCTGTCGTCGTCGTTCGAGGCGCGCCGGTCGCTGGGCACGACCTTGAGCTTGTCCTCGGTCCACAGCAGGACGCGCTTGCCGTCGCCGCTGACGGCGAAGTGGTCGGCGTCGGAGGCGAGGTGCTCGATGCGCTGCTGGGCCAGGTCGTAGCGTTCCAGGGCGGTCCTGGGGTCCGGGTCGTCGGGGGTGGCCCGGGAGGCGCCGAGGACGCCGCGCACGGGGTGGCGCAGCCACAGCACGCCGTCCTTGGCGGAGCGCAGGGTGGAGTAGCGGGCGGCCTCGACGGGGAAGGACACGATCCGGTCGGCCAGCCCCTCGAGGTCGACCCGGGTGCTGGGGGTGCCCTCGCTGTCGGGGGTCTCGTCCTTGTCCGGGGCGTCGAAGGGGCGGCCGTGGCGCTGCGGTCCGAACGGGGACGGGGTGGTCGCCGCGAGGGGGATCAGGTGCGGGCGGGAGCCGCCGACGAAGGCGAGGTCGAAGACGTGCTCGTCGTAGACCGGGTCGAAGGAGCGCGCGGAGAGGAAGGCGAGGTGCTTGCCGTCGAGGGTGAACGCCGGTGCGTAGTCGCGGAAGCGGAGCGGGGTGGCCTCGGTGACCGACAGGTCGGTGGTGTTGGCGAGGCGCAGCTGCCGCAGCGGGCGCGGGCCGGGGTGGGACCAGGCGAGCCAGCCGGAGTCGGGTGAGAAGACCAGGCCGGAGACGTCCCCGTCGGTGGAGCGGTCGACCTCGCGGACCTCGCCGGTGTCCCGTTCGACGAGCAGGACGCGTCCGTCGTGCGCGGCGACGGCGACGCGGCCGCCGTCTGGGGCCACGGCGAGGTCGAGGACCCGGCCGAGCTGTCCGGCGGCCAGCCGGCGCGGGGTGGCGCCGGGGGCGGTGCCGGTCGCCGGGGCGAACTCCAGGGCGTCGTCGCCCTCGGCGTCGGTGACCCAGACGACGTGTTCCTCGCCGTCCACCCGGAAGGTGCGCGGCAGCCGGGCCCGTACGCCGGGTTCGGCGGCCAGGGCGCGGGCGGGGCCGGAGCGGTGGGTGACCCAGTGCACGGAACCGCGGACGGCGACCGCGCTGCCGCGGGCGGTGTGGTCGGGGTGCGCGGAGCCGAACCAGCGGGCGGCGTTCACCGGGAACGGCTGCAGGTCGAGCCGGGGGCCGCCGAGCCGGACGTCCAGGCGGCGCGGCTCGGCGGTGTCCAGGTCGTCGAGGATCCACAGCTCGCCGGCCGACGCGTACACCAGCCGGGTGCCGTCGCCGGCGAGATGGCGGGCGTAGAAGCCGTCGATCAGGGTGTGCCGGCGCAGGTCGGAGCCGTCGGCGAGGGAGGAGTAGACGGCGCCGACGCCCTCGTGGTCGGAGAGGAAGGCGATCCGGTCGCCGGTCCAGACGGGGCTCTCGAGGTTGCCGTCCACGTCCTCGTGCAGGCGCACGAACTCGCCGTCGCCGTCCCGGTCGATCCACAACTTGCCCGCCGTGCCGCCCCGGTAGCGCTTCCACCAGGCCGCCTCGCGGCCCATGGGCGCGGAGAGCAGGACGGTGGAGGGGCCGAAGGCCACATGGCCGACGGGGCCGTAGGGCAGGGTGGCCGCGGGGCCGCCGTCGAGCGGAATCGCCCGTGCCCAGCTGCGGCGCAGGCTGGCCTGGCCCTGGGTGCTGATCGCGAGGACGTCCCCGTCCGGGGTCCAGCCGCGCACCTGGGTGCGTGAACTGCCCCAGTACGTCAGGCGTTTCGCGGCACCGCCGTCTATCGGGGCCACATGGACCTCGGGGGCGCCGTCGCGGGTGGAGGTCCAGGCGACGGTGGTGCCGTCGGGCGAGATGCGGGGGTGGTTCACCGGCACGTTGTCCGCGCTGACCCGCCAGGCCCGGCCGCCGTCGAGGGGGGCGAGCCACACGTCGTCCTCGGCGGTGAAGGCGAGCAACTCGCCGTGCAGGTGCGGGAACCGGAGATACGCGGGGGCTGCGGGCTGTGTCACACGATCACTCTAGGCAGCCGCCGGGTCGCCGGGCAGCGGTTTGGATCACTTGCCCTGGACCGGCCAGCACTGCGGGTCGCCCTTGCACCAGATGGTCCGCGTGACGGTCACGGTGACGGTGGCGCCGGGCTGGTTGCCGTTGCCGCCGCTGGGGTTGTTCACGATCGGGGAGGGCGTGGAGGTGCAGTCGCCGAGCCCGGCGACGTGGAACAGCGTCTTCCCGCCGACCTTGGCCGTCAGGTCACCGCGCACACAGGCACCGTCCACGGCGCGGGTGACCTTGCCGGTGACGGTGATGTCCTTGCCGTCCTTGGTCTGCCCCTGGCAGTCGACGTTGGCGACGGTGGTCTCGCTCGCGCTGGGCATGGTGTTGTGACTGGTGTTGTTGTTGCCGTAGTTGGCGGTGCAGCTGAGCCACTGCACGTCGATGTTGTGCCGCTTCAGTTCCTTGGTCGCGGTCTGGTCGGTGGTGTACGCGACGGCCGCGGTGCCGAGCCCACCGGGATCACAGGCCACGGCCCCACCGACGGCCACGACGGCAAACCCCGCCACGGCCGCCACCCGTCGTGCCGGTGGCCGTCGCCAACTGCGCCTCAACGCCCCCATGAAGGGCAGCCTGCCACCGAGTCCGCGTCCGCGGAAGGGCGCATACGGTCATTGGAGCGCCCCTCGAGGAGGAGCCGACCCGGCCTCAGGTCCGCAGCAGCAGCCACTCCTGCAGCTCCACCAGGTTCCCCTCGGGGTCCTTGAGATGGGCCACGCGCATGCGGTCGGTCATCGGGACGGGACCGTGCAGCACGGTGGCCCCGCGCTCCGTGATCCGCTCGCAGTAGGCGTCGAGGTCGTCGACGCGCAGCACCACCATCGAGCGGTGGCCGGTGGCCGTGTCGCCCAGTTCGTCCAGGACCTCGGCCATCATCGAGCGGTCCTGCAGGGCGATCCCCGCCGACCCCGTGGCCGGGCTGAACTTCTCGTACGGTCCCTCGCTCGCCCCGGACTGGGGCTTCAGGCCGAGGACGTCGGCGTAGAAGCGGTAGCAGGCGGCGAAGTCGGCGACGAGGAGGCGGACTTGGGCCAGTTCCATGTGGTCCCCCGTTGGGTGGTCAGGACCAGCGGCCGGTGCGGCCCAGGAGCAGGGCCGCGGCCGCGGTGCCGGCGGTCGATGTACGCAGCACGGTAGGCCCCAGCACGTACGCCTTCGCCCCCGCCTCCTCGAACAGCGCCAACTCGTCCTTGGAGACGCCC
Source organism: Streptomyces sp. NPDC005799 (assembly GCF_040630525.1). Classification (NCBI taxonomy): domain Bacteria; kingdom Bacillati; phylum Actinomycetota; class Actinomycetes; order Kitasatosporales; family Streptomycetaceae; genus Streptomyces; species Streptomyces sp. NPDC005799. Next base: position 399,809 of record NZ_JBEXXQ010000001.1, on the reverse strand, counting down.
CCTTCGGGGCCGACGACCAGCACGATCTCGCCGTGGGCGGGGAGTTCGGCGGTGGCCAGGTGCTCGCTGCGGTGCTCGAAGTCGGAGTGCAGGACGGCGGCGAGGTCCGCTTTGGCGAGAAGTGCGGCAACCTGTCTGGTCGTCGCCGCGTCCGCGATCTCGGGGAAGCGGACCCGTCGGGACTGCTTGCCGGCCTCCCGGGCGGTGGCCCGCCACTTGGCGAGCGCCTTCAGTCCGCGCTCGCCCCTCCACTGGGTGATGCAGCGGGCGGCCTGCCAGGGCACGACGGCGTCGACACCGACCTCGGTCATGGTCTCCACCGCCAGTTCGCCCCGGTCGCCCTTGGGCAGGGCCTGGACGACCGTGATGCGCGGGGCGGGCTCCGGCTCCTCGGACACCGAGACGATGCGGACGACCAGCCGGTCCTTGCCCTCGGTGCCGGTCACCTCGCAGGCCGCGTGCCGTCCGGCGCCGTCGGTGAGGACGACCTCCTCGCCGGGCTGCAGCCGCTTCACCGAGACCGCGTGCCGGCCCTCGGCGCCGTCGAGGACGTACGGACCGGCGCCGGCCGGCAGGTCCTCGGCGACGAACACCGGTGCGGTCATCGCAGGTCCCCCTGGCCCGACACCGCTGTCCGGGCCGCGTCGAGCTCGGCGGCGAGAACCTCGACCAGCTGCCCGGCCGGCAGCTCGCGGGCCATGCGGTGCCCCTGGCCCGCCCACAGCGCCATGCCCTGGGCGTCGCCGGACGCGGCGGCCTTCTTGCGCAGCGGCGCGGTGATGTGGTGGAGCTGGGGGTAGGCGGCGGGGGCGTACGGGCCGTGCTCGCGCATGAAGCGGTTGACCAGGCCGCGGGCCGGGCGTCCGGAGAAGGCCCGGGTGAGTTCCGTACGCGTGAACAGGGGATTGGTGAGCGCCTGCTTGTGGACGGCGTTGGCGCCGGACTCGGCCGTGGCCAGGAACGCGGTGCCGAGCTGGGCCGCGCTCGCGCCCGCCGCGAGGACGGCGGCGATCTGGCCGCCGCGCATGATGCCGCCGGCGGCGACGATCGGGACGCTCACGGTCTCGCGGACCTGGGCGACGAGGGAGAGCAGGCCGATGCCGGCGCCGTCGTTCTCCGGGGTGTCGCGGTGGGTGCCCTGGTGGCCGCCGGCCTCCACGCCCTGCGCGATCACCACGTCGGCCCCGGACCGCTCCACGGCGAGAGCCTCCTCGGCGGTGGTCGCGGTGACCAGGACGAAGGTGCCCAGGCGGTGCAGGGAGTCGACGACGTCCCGGCTGGGGACGCCGAAGTGGAACGACACCACGGGCACCGGGTTGTCCAGCAGGACGGCGAGCTTGGCGTCGTAGCCGTCGTCGCGGCCGCTGTCCGGGTCGCCGAGCTCGGTCTCGTACCAGGCGGCCTCACCGGCCAGCTGGTGGGTGTAGATCTCCACGGCGCCCTGGTCGGCGTACTCCGGCTGCGGCAGGAAGAGGTTCACGCCGAAGGGGCGGCTGGTCAGGCTCCGCAGCTGCTTGATCTCCTGGTACATGCCGTCGGCGGTCTTGTACCCACCGGCCAGGAACCCCAGCCCGCCGGCCTCAGACACGGCGGCGGCGAGCGCGGGTACGGAGACGCCGCCCGCCATGGGAGCCTGCACGATCGGATACGGGAAGAGATCGGTCAGCGCGGAGGACATGACCGCATGTTGTCACGTCCTCCGAACAAGTCCGAATCGGGCATCCCCCACGCCATGGACCACGTGAATGAGTGAGCCTCAGCACCCGTGGAACGGATACTCAGCGCCCGTGGAACGGAGGCATCAGCGGCCATTGAACGCGTCCTTCAACCGCGAGA
>NZ_JBEXXQ010000001.1:305350-397873 GCF_040630525.1 Streptomyces sp. NPDC005799 | reverse complement strand
ACAGCCCCTGCCGCCCCGGCTGACCGTGCCTACCCGGGGGCCAACCCCCGGACCCCCGGCAGCCCACTCAGCCCGCGTCAGCGGCCATTGAACGCATCCTTCAACCGCGAGAACAGCCCCTGCCGCCCCGGCTGACCGTGCCTACCCGGGGGCCAACCCCCGGACCCCCGGCAGCCCACTCAGCCCGCGTCAGCGGCCATTGAACGCGTCCTTCAACCGCGAGAACAGCCCCTGCTGCCCCGGCTGGAACTGGCCCTGGGGCCGTTCCTCACCGCGGAGCTTGGCCAGTTCGCGCAGGAGGCGTTCCTGTTCGGGGTCGAGCTTGGTGGGGGTCTGGACCTCGACGTGGACGATCAGGTCGCCCCGGCCGCCGCCGCGCAGATGCGTGACGCCCCGGCCGTGCAGCGGGATCGACTGGCCGGACTGGGTGCCGGGCCGGATGTCGACCTCCTCCACGCCGTCCAGCGTCTCCAGCGGCACCTTGGTGCCCAGCGACGCCGCCGTCATCGGGATCGTCACCGTGCAGTGCAGGTCGTCCCCGCGCCGCTGGAAGGTGCTGTGCGGCAGCTCGTGGATCTCGACGTACAGGTCACCGGCCGGGCCGCCGCCCGGGCCGACCTCGCCCTCGCCGGCGAGCTGGATCCGCGTGCCGTTGTCCACACCGGCCGGGATCTTCACCGTCAGCGTGCGGCGGGAGCGGATCCGGCCGTCACCGGCGCACTCCGGGCACGGCGTGGGCACGACCGTGCCGAAGCCCTGGCACTGGGGGCAGGGACGCGACGTCATGACCTGGCCCAGGAAGGACCGGGTCACCTGGGAGACCTCACCGCGGCCACGGCACATGTCACACGTCTGCGCGGTGGTGCCGGGGGCCGCCCCCTCGCCGTTGCAGGTGTTGCAGACGATCGCGGTGTCGACCTGGATGTCCTTCGTGGTGCCGAAGGCCGCCTCGTCGAGCTCGATCTCCAGCCGGATCATCGCGTCCTGGCCGCGCCGGGTGCGCGAGCGCGGGCCGCGCTGGGACGCCGTACCGAAGAACGCGTCCATGATGTCCGAGAAGTTCCCGAAGCCGCCCGCGCCGAAGCCGCCCGCGCCACCGCCGCCCGCCTGTGAGAGCGGGTCGCCGCCGAGGTCGTAGACCTGCTTCTTCTGCGGGTCCGAGAGCACCTCGTAAGCGGCGTTGATCTCCTTGAACCGCTCCTGGGTCTTCGGATCGGGGTTGACGTCCGGGTGCAGCTCGCGGGCGAGCCGCCGGAAGGCCTTCTTGATCTCTTCCTGCGACGCGTCGCGGCGCACGCCGAGAACGGCGTAGTAGTCCGTGGCCACTTACGACTCCGCCAGGATCTGTCCGACGTACCGTGCCACTGCGCGTACCGCTCCCATCGTTCCCGGGTAATCCATGCGGGTCGGTCCGACCACGCCGAGTTTGGCGACTGCCTCGCCGCCCGAACCGTAGCCGACCGAGACCACGGACGTGGAGTTGAGTCCCTCGTAGGCGTTCTCATGACCGATGCGTACGGTCATGCCCGAATCCCCTGCCTCTCCAAGCAACTTGAGGAGGACGACCTGCTCCTCCAGCGCCTCCAGGACGGGCCGGATGGTGAGGGGGAAGTCATGTCCGAAGCGGGTCAGATTGGCCGTTCCGCCGATCATCAGCCGCTCCTCGTTCTCCTCGACGAGCGTCTCCAGGAGGGTGGAGAGCACCGTCGCAACGGTACCCCGGTCCTCCACGTCGAAGCCCTCGGGCAGGTCCTCCACGAGACGCGGGACGTCCGTGAAGCGCCGTCCCGCGACCCGGCTGTTGAGCCGCGCCCGCAGGTCCGCGAGCGAGGCCTCGCCGAACGGCGCCGGGCAGTCGACCATGCGCTGCTCGACCCGGCCGGTGTCCGTGATCAGCACGAGCATCACGCGCGCGGGGGCGAGCGAGAGCAGCTCCACGTGCCGCACGGTCGAGCGGGTGAGCGAGGGGTACTGCACGACGGCGACCTGCCGGGTCAGCTGCGCGAGCAGCCGGACGGTCCGCGCCACGACGTCGTCGAGGTCGACGGCGCCGTCGAGGAAGTTCTGGATCGCGCGCCGCTCGGGGCCGCTCATCGGCTTGACGCCGGCGAGCTTGTCGACGAACAGGCGGTAGCCCTTGTCGGTGGGGATGCGCCCGGCGCTGGTGTGCGGCTGGGCGATGTACCCCTCGTCCTCCAGGGCGGCCATGTCGTTGCGGACCGTCGCCGGGGAGACGCCGAGGTTGTGCCGCTCGGTGAGGGCCTTCGACCCCACCGGCTCCTCGGTGCCGACGTAGTCCTGGACGATGGCGCGCAGCACCTGGAGCCGTCGTTCACTCAGCATGCGCACACCTCCAGAAGTCGTCCCCTAGCCACTTCGCCTGGCACTCTGTCCCGCCGAGTGCCAGCGTTCCCCGGCCCAGTGTACGGCTGTGGGGTACACCCAGGGCAAGGTCGGGCCCGGTTGAGAGGGTCGTACGGCCGGGCCCTGTCGCCGGATTCCCGTCGTTCGCCCGGAGGGCGGGCCCGGCGGCGTCTGCTGCGTGCGATCGCAAGGTCCGAATTGTCCTCGTGGCGGGGCCACGTGGACGGTTCGGCAACGCGGCTGGGGCTCCCCTCACGCCTTGCGGGCAGTGGGGGAGTGCGTGCCAGACGCCGCCGGGCAGGCGGGGATCCGGCGACAGGGCCTAGCGTCGCGGTATGACGGTGACTTGGGAAGAGCTGGGGTGGGAGCGGGTCGCGGCCGGGGTGGGGCGGTGCCGGCTGCCGGGGTGGGACTGCACGGCGGGGCTGGTCGTGGGGGCGGGCACGGCGCTGGTGATCGACGCCGGGTCGAGCCTGGCGGAGGGCGCGGAGCTGCGGACCCGGGCGGAGGCGCTGGCCGGTCGGCGTGTGACCCATCTCGCGCTCACGCATCCGCACTTCGACCACCTCCTCGGGGCCCCGGCCTTCGCGGGCGCGGAGGTGTACGGCGCGGTCGGCATCGACACGTGGTTCGAGGCCCGGCACGCGCGGGAGGAGCTGCTGGCGGACGCGGTGCGCAACGGGCTGGACGCGGAGGTGGCCGAGGAGGCCGTGACCGCCCTCGTGGCGCCCCGTCATCATGTCTCCGGCGAGTGCACCCTCGACCTGGGCGGGGGCCGGCAGGTGCTGCTGGCGAACGTGGGTCCGGGCCACACGGCCCACGACCTCGCGGTCCTGGTGCCCGGCTCGCCGGAGGTGGTCTTCTGCGGCGACCTGGTCGAGGAGTCCGGCGAACCGCAGGCGGGACCGGACGCCGTACCGTCGCACTGGCCGGCCGCCCTGGACCGGCTGCTGGCTCTCGGCGGCGAGGACGCGCTGTACGTGCCCGGTCACGGAGCGGTGGTGGACGCGGGGTTCGTACGGGCCCAACGGGACGCGCTGGCGGCGCGTTTCGGCGTGTCGCGGTGATCGCCGCCGCGCTTCTCCTATCGTCATCCGAATGCGCCAGTACTCCGCCGACCTGACCCCTCCCTGGAAGAAGCCGAAGCCCGTCCCGGAGGTCCCCGCGGAGCCCGGTCTGGTGGTGGAGGAGCCCGGCACCGGTTTCTGCGGGGCGGTGATCCGCTGCGAGGCCGGAACGGTGACCCTGGAGGACCGCTTCGGCAAGCACCGGGTGTTCCCGCTGGAGCCGCGGGGGTTCCTGCTGGAGGGCAGGGTGGTCACCCTGGTGCGCCCCTCCTCGGCCCCGGCACGCCCAACCCGCACGGCCTCCGGCTCGGTCGCCGTCCCGGGCGCACGCGCGCGTGTCGCCCGCGCCGGGCGCATCTACGTGGAGGGGCGGCACGACGCGGAACTGGTGGAGAAGGTCTGGGGCGACGACCTGCGGATCGAGGGCGTGGTCGTGGAGTACCTGGAGGGCGTGGACGACCTGCCGTCGATCGTGGCGGACTTCGCCCCCGGCCCGGACGCCCGGCTGGGCGTGCTGGTCGACCACCTGGTCCCGGGCACCAAGGAGTGGCGCATCGCTCAGGCGGTGACCAGCGAACACGCCCTGGTCGTCGGCCACCCGTACATCGACATCTGGGAGGCGGTGAAGCCGTCGGCCCTGGGCATCGATGCATGGCCGCGCGTCCCGCACGGCCAGGACTGGAAGACGGGCGTGTGCCGGGCGCTGGGGTGGCCCTCGGACAACACGGGGGCGGTGTGGCAGGCGATCCTGAAGCGGGTGGGCTCCTACAAGGACCTGGAACCGGAGCTGCTGGGGCGCGTGGAGGAACTGATCGACTTCGTCACGGGTAACGGTGGGGCCTGACGTCGGGGAACGTTCGGAATTCGGTGGTGTCCAGCTCCAGCCTCAGAGGCTCCAACCTGACCGGATCTCCGAACTTGATGATCTCCTGGCTGCGATGGTCGGCGTCCTCTCCCTGTCCTGCGGGCTTCGTCAGCAGGCCACACTGCGCCATGATCGGGTCGACGACGAGGTAGGCGGAGATCTTTCCCGCCGCGTAGACCGACCGCTTGACGACGTAGTCCTGATGGACGCTGGGGTTCGACACGACCTCGACCTGCGTCTGAAGGCGATCCCAGCGCTGCCGGGGAATCTGGTCCTGTACATCGGCAACGATCGTCCGCAGCGGTCATCTCCATGGCCTCCAGATCCGCCGCGTGTTGTCAGCGGCAGCCTACGAACCAGGCCAGGGACCGAACCCGCGTTCCGGGCCGATTCACGCGCCGGAGTGGTCAGTCCACCAGGTCCCTGACCACCGCGTCCGCCAGGAGCCGTCCACGCAGGGTGAGCACCGCACGGCCCTCGTCGTACGGACCCTGTTGAAGCAGCCCGTCCACCAGGGCACGGCGGGACGCGGCGAGGCCCTCCGGCCTCAGCAGATCCAGCGGAACACCCTCCCGCAGCCGCAGCTCCAGCAGGATCCGCTCCACCCGGCGGTCCTCGTCCGTCAGGAGTTCACGGCCGGCGCCCGGTGAGCGTCCCGCCGCCAGCGCCGCCGCGTACGCGCCGGGGTGCCTCACGTTCCACCAGCGCACCCCGCCGACGTGCGAGTGCGCGCCGGGACCCGCGCCCCACCAGTCGGCGCCGCGCCAGTACAGCTCGTTGTGCAGGCAGCGGGCCTCGGGAGCGGTCGCCCAGTTGGAGACCTCGTACCAGTCGAAGCCCGCCGCGGACAGGACGTCCTCCGCGATCAGGTACCGGTCCGCGTGGACGTCGTCGTCCGTCATCGGGACCTCGCCGCGGCGGATCCGGCGGGCGAGCTGCGTGCCCTCCTCGACGATCAGCGCGTACGCCGACACATGGTCCGGGCCCGCCCCGATCGCGGCCTCCAGGGAGGCCCGCCAGTCGTCGTCCGACTCCCCCGGGGTGCCGTAGATCAGGTCGAGGTTGACGTGCTCGAAGCCGGCCGCCCGGGCCTCCGCGACACAGGCCTCGGGGCGGCCGGGGGTGTGAGTGCGGTCCAGGACCTTCAGTACGTGCTGCTTCGCGCTCTGCATACCGAAGGAGACGCGGTTGAAGCCGCCCTCGCGCAGGGCGGCCAGATAGGCCGGGTCGACCGACTCCGGGTTCGCCTCCGTCGTGACCTCGGCGTCGGGCGCGAGGCCGAACTCGTCGCGGATCGCCGACAACATCCGTACGAGATCGTCCGCCGCCAGCAGCGTCGGCGTGCCGCCGCCGACGAAGACCGTGCGGACCGGGCGCGGGTCGCCGCCGAGGACCTTGCGGGCCAGGCGGATCTCGTCGACCAGGGTGTCCGTGTAGTTGTCCCGGGAGGCGAGGACACCGCCCGTGCCGCGCAGCTCGGTCGCGGTGTAGGTGTTGAAGTCGCAGTACCCGCAGCGGGTGGCACAGTACGGGACGTGCAGGTAGAAGCCGAGGGGGCGGTCGGCCGCCCCGGTGAGCGCGGAGGCGGGGAGCGCGCCGTCGGCGGGGACCGGCTCGCCGTCGGGGAGTGCGGAAGGCATACCCTCCATTGTCCCGTACCGCCGCGACTGCTCACTCCGCCTGCAGCACCAGCAGCGCCAGATCGTCCTCCGGCGGCCTGCCGCCGAACTCGTGCACCAGCCTCTTGATGCGCTCGGCGATCAGCTCCGCGCTCAGCCCCGCGCAGCCGGCCAGGGCGGTGGCGAGGCCGTCGGCGTCGTCGAACTGGCGGGAACCGGAGCGGCGCTCGGTGACGCCGTCGGTGACGCACAGCAGGGTGTCGCCGGGGCCGAGCTCGAAGGTCTCGCTGGTGTAGGTCTCGTCCTCGATGACGCCGAGCAGGGTCTGCGGACGGGCCGCCGCGCGGACGGTGCCGTCGGCGCCGAGCAGCAGCGGCAGGGGGTGGCCGGCGGAGGCGAGGGTGCAGCGGACGCCGTCGCCGACGGGGACCAGCTCGCCGTACAGGAGGGAGAGGAAGCGGGTCTGGGGGCCGTCGCCGGGGCCCGGTGGGCGACCGCTCGCGAGGGCGCGGGCCGCGGCGTCGGCGGCCTCCGTGGTGTCGTCGAGGAGCAGCTGGTTGAGGCGGTCGAGGACGTCGGCGACACGGTAGCCCTCGCGGGCCAGCAGCCGCAGCCAGGGCCGGGCGAGGCCGATGAGGACGGCGGCCTCGGGGCCCTTGCCCTGGACGTCGCCGACGGCGAAGCACCAGCGGCCGTCCCCGGCCGGGAAGACGTCGTAGAAGTCGCCGCTGGGGCCGCCCTTGTCGCAGGGTTCGTAGACGAGTGCGCTGCGTACGCCGGGGATCTCGGCGACGGCGACGGGCAGCAGGCCGCGCTGCAGGACCTGGCTGATGGTGGCCTGGCGGGCGTACTGGCGGGCCGTGCCGATGGCGAGGGCGACCCGGCGGCTGAGGTCCTCGACCAGGCCGGTGACCTCGTCGGGGAAGCGCGGCAGGCCGGAGCGGCCGATGACGAGGGTGCCGAGGGGGCGGCCGCCCGCGATCAGCCGGTAGGCGAGGGCGGTGCCGTGCGCCTCGCGCAGATCGAGCGCGCCACCGGGCCAGGGGTACGGAACTGGCCCGGACCGTAAACCGTCAGTCGGGCGCGGCGGATCCTTCTCCAGGGCCGCGCGGAGCTCCTCGATGCGGTTCTCGCTGCAGTGCCACACCCGGGCCAGCCTCGGCCCCACACCGGGGCCCGAGACGCCGTCGGCGTCCCAGCGGCCCATGGCCTCGTCCTCCGTCCACACCGCGCACCAGTCGGCGAGCCGCGGCACGATCAGCTGACCGGCGAGCGCGGCGACCAGGTTCTCGTCCAGCTGTCCGGCGAGCAGGTCGGAGGCCTCGGCGAGGAAGGACAGGGCACCCCGGCCCAGCCACTCCCGGTCGCGCTCGGCACGTCGGGGCTCGGGCGCGAGGATCTCGGCGACGCCGAGCCCGCGCTCCAGGGCCTCCCGGCCGGCGTACGCGGCGATCTCGTCGCCGGCCGTGTCGCTCTCGGCGGACAACCGCGCCCACACCGTCTTCGCGCCCCGGCGGTAGGTGACGCCCCAGGACTCGGCGAGCGCGGTGACCAGCCGCAGTCCGCGCCCGTGCTCCGGTGTCTCGTACGGTACTTCGGGCTCCGAGCCGCGCGGGGCACGGGAGGGGTGCTGGTCGCGGACCTCGACGACGAGCGCGCCGGTCGCCTCCTCCAGCCGGCACTCCACCTCGACGTCGGTGCCCGCGTACACGACGGCGTTGGTGACGAGTTCGCTGGTGACGAGGACGGCGTCGTCGGCGAGACGCTCGGTGAGGTGCTCGGTGCCGGGTCGTTCCTCCTCGGCCCACTTGGCGCAGGCGGCGCGCACCAGGGCCCGGGCGGCCCCGGGCGTGACGGCGCTTCCGGGCAGCGTGGCGTGCGTCCGCGCGCCGCCCCGCGCGCCGTCCGCGTCCTGGCGCGCCGGCGCATCGGAGGCATGGGAAGCCGTCTCCCGTTGCGTCGGAATGGCCCCCATGCCCTACTCCCCGAGCGGTTCGGACGAATACGCCTCAGTCGATGCGGACAGAGTGACAGACTGGCCACGCCCATAAGCGCCGAGTTACCGAAGTGGGCCGCCATGAGTGAGAACAGTGCTACGCCAGTGCTCGAAGACGGACAGAAACCGGAACAACTCCGAGCATCTGAGCTGCGCCCGCTGCTCGCGGCGATGACGGCCGCGCGGGACGGCGACTTCACGAAGGTCCCGGAGACCGGCCACGGCATGGTGGCCGAACTGACGGCGCTCTTCAATCAGATCATGGACCGCAGCACCCACTTCAACGTCGAAGTGCAGCGGGTGAAGCGGGAGTTGGTGCGTCATGGGCGGCTCGACGAGCGGCTCACGGCGAGCCCGGGGCAGGGCGCCTGGACCTCCCGCGTCAACGATGTGAACCAGGTGCTGGACGCCCTGGTGGCCCCGGCGGCGAACGCGACCCGGGTGCTGGACGCGGTGGCGGGCGGCGATCTGACCCAGCGGGTGGATCTGCACGACGGCAACCGGCAACTGCGGGGGGATCTGCGCAGGCTGGGGCGGGCCGTGAACAAGATGGTCGACCAGCTGTCGCTGTTCACCGGCGAGGTGACCCGGGTCGCGCGCGAGGTGGGCACGGAGGGGCGTCTGGGCGGGCGCGCCAAGGTGCAGGGTCTGTCGGGCAGTTGGCGGGACGTGACCGAAGCGGTCAACACCATGGCGTCCCGGCTGACCGCGCAGGTGCGGGACATCGCCCTGGTGACGACGGCGGTGGCGCGCGGCGACCTGACCCGTACGGTCACCGTCGAGGCGACCGGTGAGCTGCTCGAACTGAAGCTGACCGTGAACACGATGGTCGACCAGCTGTCCGCCTTCGCCGACGAGGTGACCAGGGTCGCCCGCGAGGTGGGCACCGAGGGGCAGTTGGGCGGCCGTGCTCAGGTGCGCGGGGTGAGCGGGGTCTGGAAGGATCTGACCGACAACGTCAACTTCATGGCCTCGAACCTGACGTCCCAGGTCCGCAACATCGCCCAGGTGACCACGGCGGTGGCCAACGGCGACCTCAGCCAGAAGATCACCGTCGACGCCCAGGGCGAGATCCTGGAGCTGAAGTCGACCATCAACACGATGGTGGACCAGCTCTCCGCCTTCGCCGACGAGGTCACGCGCGTGGCCCGCGAGGTCGGCACCGAGGGGAACCTGGGCGGGCGGGCTCAGGTGCGGGGCGTGTCGGGCGTCTGGAAGGACCTCACCGACAACGTCAATTTCATGGCGGACAACCTGACGTCGCAGGTCCGCAATATCGCTCTCGTCTCCACCGCCGTCGCCCAGGGCGATCTCGGCAAGAAGATCACGGTGGAGGCGAAGGGCGAGATCCTGGAGCTTAAGTCCACGATCAACACGATGGTGGACCAGCTCTCCGCCTTCGCCGACGAGGTCACCCGCGTCGCCCGCGAGGTCGGCACCGAGGGAAACCTCGGCGGTCAGGCTCAGGTGCGGGGCGTGTCGGGCGTCTGGAAGGACCTCACCGACAACGTCAACTTCATGGCCCTGAACCTGACCTCGCAGGTCCGCAACATCGCCCAGGTCACCACCGCCGTCGCCAACGGCGACCTCTCCAAGAAGATCACCGTCGACGCGCGCGGCGAGATCCTCGAACTCAAGGACACCGTCAACACGATGGTGGAGCAGCTGCGCGCCTTCGCCGACGAGGTCACCCGCGTGGCCCGGGAGGTCGGCACCGACGGACGGCTCGGCGGACGCGCCCAGGTACTGGGTGTCTCCGGTGTGTGGCGGGATCTGACCGACAACGTCAACTACATGGCCGACAACCTGACCTCCCAGGTGCGGAACATCGCCCAGGTCACCACCGCCGTCGCCAACGGCGACCTCTCCAAGAAGATCGACGTGGACGCGCGCGGCGAGATCCTGGAGCTCAAGACCGCCATCAACACCATGGTCGACACGCTGTCCTCGTTCTCCTCCGAGGTCACCCGGGTGGCCCGCGAGGTCGGTTCCGAGGGCCAACTCGGCGGCCAGGCACGGGTCGAGGGTGTGTACGGCACCTGGAAGCGCCTGACGACGAACGTGAACGAGCTCGCCCTGAACCTGACCACCCAGGTCCGGGCCATCGCCGAGGTCGCCTCCGCGGTGGCGCAGGGCGACATGTCCCGCTCGATCACGGTGGAGGCGCGCGGCGAGGTCGCCGAGCTGAAGGACAACATCAACCTGATGGTGGCCAACCTCCGTGAGACGACCCGCGCCAAGGACTGGCTGGAGTCGAACCTCGCCCGGCTCGCGGCCCTGATGCAGGGCCACCGGGACCTGATGGAGGTCGCCGACCTGATCCTGCGGGAGCTGACCCCGCTGGTGAACGCCCAGTACGGCGCGTTCTTCCTGGCCGATCCGGACGAGGACGGCTCATCCCTCCGCACAACCGTTCCCGCAAAGGGACTGGCGTTCATCGCGGGCTACGGCTCGGCGCAGGGCGCGACCGTGGAGACGGGCGGTCTGCCGGTGCACGGTCTGGTGCGCCAGGCGGCCCGGGAGAAGAAGCGGATCCTGGTCGAGGAGGCCCCGCCGGACTACATCAAGATCAACAGCGGTCTCGGTGAGGCGGCTCCCACCAGCGTCGTGATCATCCCGATCCTCTTCGAGGACAAGCTGCTCGGCGTGATCGAACTGGCCTCCTTCTCCCGCTTCTCCGACGTCCACCTGGCCTTCTTCGACCAGTTCGTGAACACCATCGGCGTCGCCATCAACACGATCATCGCCAACTCCCGCACGGAGTCCCTGCTGGGCGAGTCCCAGCGGCTCGCCATGCAGCTCCAGGAACGCTCCGACGAACTGCAGAAACAGCAGGCGGAGTTGCAGCGCTCGAACGCCGAACTGGAGGAGAAGGCGGCCCTGCTGGCCACCAGCTCCCAGTACAAGTCGGAGTTCCTGGCGAACATGTCGCACGAACTGCGCACACCGCTGAACTCCCTGCTGATCCTGGCGCGGCTGCTCTCGGACAACCCGGACGGCCATCTCTCCGACCAGGAGGTGCAGTTCGCGACGACGATCCACCGGTCGGGTTCGGATCTGCTGCAGCTGATCAACGACATCCTCGACCTGTCCAAGATCGAGGCCGGCCGGATGGACGTACGGCCGAAGAAGCTGCCGCTGATCAAGCTGCTCGACTACGTCCACGCCACCTTCCGCCCGCTCACCCTCGACCGGGGGCTCGCCTTCGAGGTGGCGGTCGGCGAGGACGTGCCGCGCGAGATGTACTCGGACGAGCAACGCCTCCAGCAGATCCTGCGCAACCTGCTCTCCAACGCGATCAAGTTCACCGCGACCGGCCGGGTCGAGCTGCGGGTGAGCCGGCTCAAGGACCCCGAGCACCGATGGGGGTCCCCCCGCTCGAGCGAAGCCGAGAGTGGGGGAGTCCAGGGCAGCGACGAGGTGATCGCCTTCGCCGTCAGCGACACCGGCATCGGCATCGCGGCGGAGAAACTCCCGGTGATCTTCGAGGCGTTCCAGCAGGCGGACGGCACCACCAACCGCAAGTACGGCGGCACGGGCCTCGGTCTGTCCATCAGCCGCGAGATCGCCGGCCTGCTGGGCGGTCGTATCGTCGCCGAGAGCGAGCCGGGGCAGGGCTCCACGTTCACGCTGTACGTCCCCGTCGTCAGCCCCGGTCACGCGGCGACCGGACCGGCGCCCGAGGACCGTACGCCGCCGGTGCAGGAGCAGCCCGCCGCCGAGCCGTTCACGGCCACGCACGACGTGGACGACTCCTGGCCGACGCCGACCAAGCTGGAGGCGTGGAAGGCCGGGCGGGCCGGTCAGGTGCTGCCGGGGCGGCGGGTGCTGATCGTCGACGACGACATCCGCAACGTCTTCGCGCTCACCCATGTCCTCGGCCGTGTCGGCATGCCCGTCCTCTACGCGGAGAACGGCCGCGAGGGCATCGAGACCCTGGAGCGCAACCCGGACGTCGAACTGGTCCTGATGGACATCATGATGCCGGAGATGGACGGCTACGAGACCATCGCCGCCATCCGCCGCACCCCGCGCTGGGCGGGTCTGCCGATCGTCGCGCTCACCGCGAAGGCGATGCCCGGCGACCGGGAGAAGTCCATCGCCCGGGGCGCCCACGACTACGTACCCAAGCCGGTGGACGTCGACCAGTTGCTGACGGTCGTCTGCGCGCTGCTGGATCCGGAGGGCGCGGGACACGCGGAACGGGCGGACACCGAGGAGGCGGCGGCGACGCCGGCGCCGGAAACCGAGTGAGGCACAGTCACCATGAGCGCTGAGGCAACGACCGACGAGCGCGCCGGCATCCTCCTCGTGGACGACATGGAGGACAACCTGATCGCGCTGGAGGCCGTCCTGGGGTCCCTCAACGAGCCGCTGGTCCGCGCGCGTTCGGGCGAGGAGGCGATGAAGGCACTGCTGCGCCGGCGCTTCGCCCTGGTCCTGCTCGACGTGCGGATGCCGGGCATGGACGGCTTCGAGACGGCCGCCAACATCAAACGGCTCGACCAGACCAAGGACGTCCCGATCATCTTCCTGACCGGCGCGGACGACGACTCCGGCTACGCCTTCCGCGGCTACGCGACGGGCGCGGCGGACTACCTGACCAAGCCCTTCGACCCCTGGGTGCTCCGGGCCAAGGTCACCGTCTTCCTCGACCTGCACCGCAAGAACCGGCAACTGGAGCGGCTGCACGACGAACTGAGCCACCGACTGGCGGAACTGGAGCACCAGTTCACCGGCGAGAACCCCCCGGACCTGGACCGACTGCACGCCCAGATCCGGGAGTTACGACGCCTGGTGCCCCACGGACACCGGGTGTGACCGGCTACGCCTCGCGCGTGCCCGCGTACATCTCCTCGATCAGGTGCTTGACCGCATCACCGCGGGGGGCGACCCCCGCACCCCCAGCAGAGTCCACCGGCGCCGCCCTCCACCTACGCCTCGCGCGTGCCCGCGTACATCTCCTCGATCAGGTGCTTGTACTCCCGTTCCACCACCGGGCGCTTGAGCTTGAGGCTCGGGGTGATCTCGCCGTGTTCGACGTCGAGGTCGCGGGGCAGGAGGCGGAACTTCTTGATGGTCTGCCACTTCTGCAGACCGGAGTTGAGTTCCTTGACGTAGCCCTCGACCATCGCGACGGTGGCCGGTGCGGCGACGATGTCGGCGTAGGACTTGCCCTCCAGGCCGTTCTCCTTGGCCCACTCCAGGATGGACGGCTCGTCCAGCGCGATGAGCGCCGTGCAGAAGTTCCGGTCGGCGCCGTGCACCAGGATGTTGGACACGTACGGGCAGACCGCCTTGAACTGGCCCTCGACCTCGGCGGGCGCGATGTACTTGCCGCCGGAGGTCTTGATGAGGTCCTTCTTGCGGTCGGTGATCCGCAGATAGCCGTCGGGCGAGAGCTCGCCGATGTCCCCGGTGTGGAACCAGCCGTCGGCCTCCAGCACCTCGGCGGTCTTCTCCGGCAGCCCGTGGTAGCCCTGCATGATGCCGGGGCTGCGCAGCAGGATCTCCCCGTCATCGGCGATGCGGACCTCCGTGCCGGGCAGCGGCTTGCCGACCGTGCCGGTGCGGTAGGCCTCGCCGGGGTTGACGAAGGACGCGGCCGAGGACTCCGTCAGGCCGTAGCCCTCGAGGATGTGGATGCCGGCGCCGGAGAAGAAGTAGCCGATCTCGGGCGCGAGCGCCGCCGAGCCGGAGACACAGGCCCGCAGGTTCCCGCCGAACGCCTCCCGGATCTTGGCGTACACCAGCGCGTCGGCGACCTTGTGCTTCGCGCCGAGCCCGAACGGCACCGAGGCCGTCCCCGTGCGCCGGAAGTTGTCCTGCGAGACCTTCGCGTACTCGCGGGCGACCTCCGCCGCCCACTGGAAGATCTTGTACTTGGCGCCGCCACCCGCACGGGCCTTGGCGGCGACCCCGTTGTAGACCTTCTCGAAGATGCGCGGCACGGCCGCCATGTACGTCGGCTGCACGACCGGCAGATTCTCGATGATCTTGTCGACGCGGCCGTCCACGGCGGTGACATGACCGACCTCGATCTGCCCGGAGGTCAGCACCTTGCCGAAGACGTGCGCGAGCGGCAGCCACAGGTACTGCACGTCCTCGCTGCCGATCAGCCCGGTCGCGGCGATCGCCTTCGCCATGTACGCCCAGCTGTCGTGCGCGAGCCGGACGCCCTTGGGCCGGCCGGTGGTGCCGGAGGTGTAGATGAGGGTGGCGAGCTGGTCCCTGGTGATCGCGCCGACCCGCTCCTTGATCAGTTCGGGGTCCTTCTCCAGCCGCGCGGCGCCCCGGGCCTCCAGCTCGGCGAGGGTCAGCACCCAGTCACTCGTCTCGACACCGGCCGGGTCGATCACCACGACCTGCGTGAGGGCGGGCAGCTCGGCCCGCTTCTCCACGGCCTTGGCCAGCTGCGCCGCGTCCTCGGCGATCAGCACCCGGCTCTCGGAGTCGGAGAGGATGAACGCCGACTCGTCGGCGTTGGTCTGGGGATAGACCGTGGTCGTGGCCGCGCCCGCGCACATGATGCCGAGGTCGGCGAGGATCCAGTCGAGCCGGGTCGAGGAGGCCAGCGCGACCCGCTGCTCGGGCTGCACGCCCAGCTCGATGAGTCCGGCGGCGATCGAGTAGACCCGCTCGGCGGCCTGCGCCCAGTTCAGCGACTTCCACTCGTCCGGGCCCGCGCCCGGGGCCGGCGGCACCGGGTAGCGGTACGCCTCGGCGTCCGGGGTGGCCGCCACGCGCTCCAGGAAGAGGGTCGCCACGCTCGGCGGACGGTTCTCGATCAGGGTCTGTGTGTCGCTCACGACATCCTCCGGGGCCCGCGCAGTGCGGCTGGCTCAAGTGCGGCTGGCTTCACGCAGTAGCGTTTGTTTAACTCGCGAGTAACTATCGAGCAGAGATCAGAGTAGAGCCCGACCGGCCGGTTCGTAAGAGTCCGCGGCCTGTCACTTCCTACAGAGCGCGACGTTACGCACGCGTAGGGGCCCGCCACGCTTTCGCACGCCGAGCCCCCCTTCTGCCCGCTTTGACAGGTAACCGACTGTAACCCGCGGTTACTTCTTGCCCTTGGCCGACCCCGCGCTGTCATCGCTGGAGAGCACCGCGATGAAGGCCTCCTGCGGAACCTCCACGGAACCCACCATCTTCATCCGCTTCTTGCCCTCCTTCTGCTTCTCCAGCAGCTTCCGCTTGCGGGAGATGTCACCGCCGTAGCACTTGGCGAGGACGTCCTTGCGGATGGCGCGGATGGTCTCGCGGGCGATCACCCGGGAGCCGATGGCGGCCTGGATGGGCACCTCGAAGGCCTGCCGCGGGATGAGCTCGCGCAGCTTGGCGACGAGCCGCACGCCGTAGGCGTACGCCTGATCACGGTGGGTGATCGCGGAGAAGGCGTCCACCTTGTCGCCGTGCAGCAGGATGTCGACCTTGACGAGGTTCGAGGTCTGCTCGCCGGTGGGCTCGTAGTCGAGCGAGGCGTAACCACGCGTCTTCGACTTCAGCTGGTCGAAGAAGTCGAAGACGATCTCCGCGAGCGGGAGCGTGTAACGGATCTCGACCCGGTCCTCGGACAGGTAGTCCATGCCGAGCAGGGTGCCGCGCCGGGTCTGGCACAGCTCCATGATCGAGCCGATGAACTCCGACGGCGCGAGGATCGTGGCGCGTACGACCGGCTCGTACACCTCGTTGATCTTGCCCTCGGGGAACTCGCTCGGGTTGGTGACGGTGTGCTCGGTGCCGTCCTCCATCACGACCCGGTAGACCACGTTGGGCGCGGTGGCGATGAGATCGAGCCCGAACTCGCGCTCCAGCCGCTCCCGGATGACGTCGAGGTGGAGCAGGCCCAGGAAGCCGACGCGGAAGCCGAAGCCGAGAGCGGCGGAGGTCTCCGGCTCGTAGACCAGGGCGGCGTCGTTGAGCTGGAGCTTGTCCAGGGCCTCGCGCAGCTCGGGGTAGTCGGAACCGTCGAGCGGATACAGCCCCGAGAAGACCATCGGCTTCGGGTCCTTGTACCCACCGAGAGCCTCCGTGGCCCCCTTGTGCTGGCTGGTGACGGTGTCACCGACCTTGGACTGGCGGACGTCCTTCACACCGGTGATGAGGTAACCCACCTCACCCACGCCGAGCCCGTCGGCCGCCAGCATCTCGGGCGAGTTGGTCCCGATCTCCAGCAGCTCGTGGGTGGCGTCGGTGGACATCATCCGGATCCGCTCACGCTTGTTGAGCTGACCGTCGATGACACGGACGTACGTCACGACACCGCGGTAGGAGTCGTACACCGAGTCGAAGATCATCGCGCGGGCGGGCGCGTCGGCGACACCGACCGGCGCCGGGATCTCCCGTACGACCTTGTCCAGCAGCGCGTCGACGCCGACACCGGTCTTGGCGGACACCCGCAGCACGTCGTCGGGGTCGCACCCGACGAGGTTGGCGAGTTCCTCCGCGAACTTCTCCGGCTGCGCGGCCGGCAGGTCGATCTTGTTGAGCACCGGGATGATCGTGAGGTCGTTCTCCATCGCCAGATAGAGGTTGGCGAGGGTCTGCGCCTCGATGCCCTGGGCGGCGTCGACGAGGAGGATGGTCCCCTCGCAGGCGGCGAGCGACCGCGAGACCTCATAGGTGAAGTCGACGTGCCCCGGGGTGTCGATCATGTTGAGGATGTGCGTGTTGGTCTTGTCATGGGTCGGGGCCCACGGCAACCGCACCGCCTGGGACTTGATCGTGATGCCGCGCTCGCGCTCGATGTCCATCCGGTCGAGGTACTGAGCACGCATCTGCCGCTGCTCGACGACGCCGGTCAGCTGGAGCATCCGGTCGGCGAGCGTGGACTTGCCGTGGTCGATGTGCGCGATGATGCAGAAATTGCGGATCAGAGCCGGGTCGGTACGGCTCGGCTCGGGCACATTGTTAGGGGTCGCGGGCACGCAGGGTCCTGTCTCTTGAGGCGCCTTATGCCTCGGGTCGGATCGATACGTAGGCTCCATGGTCCCACGGGCGGCGACCGGGGACCGTTTTGGGCCGTCGGCCCGCCCCCTGGTAGTCTGAGTGGCTGTGTCTCATGCCCTCTCAGCGCGAGGCACACCATCAAGAAATCACCTGGTACGGGACCCGGATCCCTCCATGCCCGGAGTGCTCCTGGCTCGTGCCTGAACCTGTAGAGGCTCATTCGTGGCGAACATCAAGTCCCAGATCAAGCGGATCAAGACCAACGAGAAGGCGCGGCTGCGCAACAAGGCCGTCAAGTCCTCCCTCAAGACCGCGATCCGCAAGGCCCGCGAGGCCGCTGCCGCGGGTGACGTCGAGAAGGCCACCGAGTACCAGCGCGCTGCGGCGCGTCAGCTCGACAAGGCCGTCTCCAAGGGCGTCATCCACAAGAACCAGGCCGCCAACAAGAAGTCGGCGCTTGCTTCGAAGGTCGCGTCCCTCCAGGGCTGACACCTTTCTGATCTGACCGGGTCCACGAGGACCCACCGCCGGAAGGACCCCGAGCGGGCCCTCTCTCATCCGCTCCCAACCGGCCCCAGAGCCCGTACGCGGCCTGCGTTCGCCACGCGGGTACGGGCTCGACAGCCTGAACCGAAGGCCCCGCTGCCTGCCCTTCCCCGGGCGGGCGGCGGGGCCTTCGGCATACCCCCGGCCAGGTTTGGGCGAAGGGCCGCGAGATTTTTTCAGCGGGGTTGGATGATGCAGGGCGTCCGGCGTTTGGCATTTGCGGCCGCGTCCGGCGTTTGGCTTTCAGCCCGTCCGGCGTTTGAGGACGAGGCCCGAAGGGCCGACCGGGGTGCGGGGGCGGAGCCCCGCCGGGGTCCAGGGGGCGGAGCCCCCGGGAGCGGGGTTGAAGGGGCGGCAGCCCCTGGGGATGGGACGGGTAGGGGCGGCGGGGGCGAGAACCATGGGCCCGCACCCACCCACGGACCGCACGTCACCACACCCCCGCCCCCGTTACCCGCGCCCCCGCGACCGCGCAGCCCGGGCAATCACCACAACCGCCTTCTCGAGCGCGTAGTCGGGATCCTCCCCGCCCCCCTTCACCCCCGCATCCGCCTCCGCCACCGCCCGCAACGCCACAGCGACCCCATCCGGCGTCCACCCCCGCATCTGCTGCCGCACCCGATCGATCTTCCACGGCGGCATCCCCAACTCCCGCGCCAGATCCGCCGGCCGCCCCCCACGAGCGGACGACAGCTTCCCGATCGCCCGCACCCCCTGCGCCAACGCACTGGTGATCAGCACAGGCGCGACCCCCGTGGACAACGCCCACCGCAACGCCTCCAGCGCCTCCGCCGCCCGCCCCTCCACCGCCCGGTCGGCGACTTCAAAACTCGACGCCTCGGCCCGCCCCGTGTAGTACCGCCCGACGACGGCGACGTCGATGGTCCCCTCCACGTCCGCCACCAGCTGCGAAACCGCCGAGGCCAGCTCCCGCAGATCACTCCCGATGGCATCGACGAGCGCCTGACAGGCCTCCGGCGTGGCGGACCTCCCCGCCGCCCGGAACTCCCCCCGCACAAAGGCCAGCCGGTCCGCCGGCTTGGTCATCTTCGGACAGGCGACCTCGCGCGCCCCCGCCTTGCGGGCGGCGTCGAGCAGCGCCTTGCCCTTGGCGCCGCCCGCGTGCAGCAGCACGAGGGTGATCTCCTCGGCGGGCGCCCCGAGATACGCCTTCACGTCCTTGACCGTGTCGGCCGAAAGATCCTGCGCGTTGCGTACGACCACGACTTTGCGCTCCGCGAAGAGCGAGGGACTGGTCAGCTCGGCGAGCGTGCCGGGCTGCAACTGGTCCGGGGTGAGGTCGCGTACGTCCGTGTCGGCGTCGGCGGCCTTGGCGGCGGCCACCACCTCCCGCACGGCACGGTCGAGCAGGAGGTCCTCCTGGCCCACGGCGAGCGTCACGGGGGCGAGAGGGTCGTCATCAGAGTTCTTCCTGGCCATCGCGTAAAGCATGGCACGACCCACTGACAACGCGGTCCGACCGTGGCCGCCCCCGAACCAGAAGCCCCTCGGCGCTCCCAGCGGAGCGTCAGGTCACGGCTCCTCGCGCCAGCCGTCCCACTCCCCCGCGAACGCGTCCAGCTCCCCGGGATCCAGCCGCCCGTCCTCGTCCCGCAGGACGACCAGCCACTGCGCGTCCTCCGCGTCGTCCTCACCCGCCAGGGCGTCCCGGACGAGCCGCGGCTCCTCGACGACCCCGAACCGCTCCCCCAGCGCCTCCGCCGCCTCCTGCGCCGCGTCACGGTCGGGCAGCACCAGCACATGTCTCACATCACTCACGGCCCCATTCTCCGCGCAGCGAGCCGCCTCTCCGTACCCAGCCCCATGAACCCGCACGGGCCCCGTTGCCCCGTCAGCCCCCGTAGGCCTCTGTCAGCCCCCGTCAGTCTCTGTCAGCCCTTCCGAACGATCTGCACATCCAGATCGACCCGGATACTCGGCCCCACCACCGCGATGCCCCGCGCCAGCATCGTCTGCCAGCTCACCGTGAAGTCGTCGCGATGCAGTTCGGTCCGGGCCCGGCAGGCCGCCCGCACCTCGCCCTCCATGCCGTTGCCCAGCCCCAGGTACTCCGTGTCGAGCGTCACCGTCCGCGTCACCCCGTGCAACGACAGCGCCCCCGTCACCGCCCATCGGTTCCCGCCCTTGTGCACGAACCGCTCGCTGTAGAACTCCAGCGTCGGAAAGCGCGCCACGTCCAGGAAGTCGGCCGAGCGCAGATGGTCGTCCCGCATCCGCACGTTCGTGTCGATGGACGCCGCGTCGATCACCACATGCATCGCCGACCGCTCCACCGGGTCCCCGATCCGCACGGCACCCGCGAAGGAGTTGAACCGCCCGTGGATCCGCGCCAGCCCGATGTGCCGCGCCGTGAACCCGATCGAGGAGTGCGTCTGCTCGATGTCCCAGTCGCCGGGCGCCGGCAGCTCCGCGGGCTGCGCGATCTGCAGCGTCACGTCCCCCAGGGAGGCGAGCGTGTTCTCCCCGACGGTCGCGCTCGCCCGGTACGGCGTGTACCCCTCGGCCGACACCGCGAGCCGGTACTCCCCTGCGGGCACCGTGGTCACGAACGATCCGAACGGATCCGTCTCGCCCCCCACCACCTTGCGCCCCATGGCGTCGCTGACCGCGAACTCCGCATGCCGTACCGGCTCGTTGACCGGATCCAGCACCCTGCAGCTCAGCACCCCCGCGCTCGGCGG
Organism: Streptomyces sp. NPDC005799; assembly: GCF_040630525.1. NCBI lineage: Bacteria > Bacillati > Actinomycetota > Actinomycetes > Kitasatosporales > Streptomycetaceae > Streptomyces > Streptomyces sp. NPDC005799. Next base: position 377,765 of record NZ_JBEXXQ010000001.1, on the reverse strand, counting down.
AGTCTGCACCGCCGCCAGGGGACTCGTCCGTTGCACCCGACTCGTTCGGTTTCCCAGCCAGCGGCCGAACATCCACGCCACCCCTGTGCGCTCGACACCAATGTTGCCGAAGAGACATTCGATCACCGATGAGGCTTTCGAGGCAACACGGACTGTCTACGCACGAGTAGCAACGCCTGGTCCGATGTCGACCCGATCCATCACCCCTGTTGTGATTTCCGCACAGTCGGCACACGGTCAAGGTCGATCCCGAACTCCTCCCGGTAGACCGCCAGCACCTCCTCGTCCGTGTCCAACTCACCCTGCTCACGCGCCCCGTCGGCGCTCGTCACCTTGAAGGTGCGTCCGCTGAGCGTGATCCGCCCGCCGTCCTCGGTCACCCGCGAGCACACCAGCGACCGCACGAAGTGGGAGGCCGGCGAGGTGGAGTGCCACCAAGCACCGGCCACGAAGTCACCGAGCTCCCGGGGCCGCAGCTCCAGGCGGTACTGGGGAGCGCCGTTCATCACGACATCCAGGTCCGGCCCCGCCTCGACGATCTGGAACACGCCCGCGGGGTCCTGCTGCTCACCCCGCTCCCCGAAGGCCAGCGGATGCAGACTGTGTGCCCCGAAGCCGACGTCCGCCAGCCACTCGCTCCCGTCCACCGCCCGCACCCGCAGCGCGAGATGGTCGTACGGGATCCCCAGCCGCCCCTCACCCCCGTGCACCCGCGCGGCGAGCAGCGTGACCCCGAACCCCAGCTCGGCCAGCAACGCCCCGAACGCCCCGTTGAGTTCGTAGCAGAACCCTCCCCGCCGCGCTCCCACCACCTTGTCCAGCAGTCGCTTCTCCTCCAGCACGATCTCCTCTCCCAGATGCACGGACAGGTTCTCGAACGGCACCTGCCGCAGGTGCCGCAGGTGCAGGTCGCGCAGTACGTCGGCGGTGGGCGCGGTGGGCCAAGCCGGGGGCTCGATCCCCAGGCGGCGGAGATAGGCATCGACCTGTGCGATATGCATGCCCTCAGTCTCGCGCCACCGCCGGCCGTCCGCCGAGGTCCGTGACGGCGAGTGCCCCGTCCCGGTCGGTCCGCAGCACCACGGCACCCTCGGCCCGCAACGCCGCGACCGTGCTGGGAGCCGGATGTCCGTACGGGTTGTCCTCCCCGCAGCTGATCAGCGCGATCCGCGGGGCCACCCTGCGTATCAGCTCCGGATCCTGGTACGCCGAGCCGTGATGGGCGACCTTGAGCACGTCCACCCCGCCCAGCAGGGCACCCTGCGGTGACCTCAGCAGGGCCTGCTGGGCCGGCGGTTCGAGGTCCCCGAGCAGCAGGAGCCGCAGCCCCGCCGAGTGGACCAGCATGGCGACGCTGGCGTCGTTCGGCCCGTCCGGGTCCGGCGCCGGGGCCGGCGGGGGCCACAGCACCTGCCAGGACAGCGACCCGGTGCGCCGTACCTCCCCGGCGACGGCGCGGGTGAGCGGGATGTGCCGCGCCGCCGCCTCCCTGCTGACGAACTCGACCTGGTCCGCGGGCTCCTGGAACCCGGTCGTCTCGATCGCCCCCACCGAACGCCCTCGCAGCACTCCCGGCAGTCCCGCCACATGATCGGCATGGAAGTGGGTGAGCACGACGAGCGGGACGCGGGTGATCCCGAGCGTGCGCAGACAGTGGTCGACCAGCTTGGGATCGGGCCCGGCGTCCACGACCACACCAGCGCCGTCCCCCGCCGACAGCACCGTCGCATCGCCCTGGCCCACATCGCACATCGCGAACCGCCACCCCGGCGGCGGCCACCCCGTGATCACCCGGGTCAGCGGCGGTGGCTGCACGACGACGAGCAGCAGCACAAGCCCGCACGCCGCGCACAGCCACGGGTGCCGCAGCAGCAGCCGCCCGACCAGTACGACGACCATCGTGACCAGGGCCAGCAACAGTGCCCCGCCCCAGCTGCCGGGCCAGTCCACTCCCCCGCCGGGCAAAGCAGCCCCGGTGCGGGCGACACCCGCGATCCACCCGGCGGGCCAACTCGCGCACCACGCCAGCGCCCTGGCCGCCTGCATCGCCACCGGCGCCGTCGCCAGCGCGGCGAAGCCCAGCACGGTCGCCGGGGCCACGGCGACCTCGACGAGCAGGTTGCAGGGCACCGCCACCAGGCTCACCCGCGCCGACAGCACGGCGACGACCGGCGCGCACAGGGCCTGCGCCGCGGCTGCCGCGGCCAGCCCCTCGGCCAGCCTCGGCGGAACCCGGTGCCGTCCCAGCGCCTCGCTCCAGCGCGGGGCGAGGATGAGCAGCGCGCCGGTGGCCAGCACGGAGAGCAGGAAGCCGTAACTGCGCGACAGCCAGGGGTCGTAGAGCACCAGCAGCAGGACGGCCGTCGCCAGCGCCGGGATCAGCGATCTGCGGCGCCCGGTCGCCAGGGCCAGCAGGACGACGGCTCCACAGGCGGCGGCGCGCAGCACGCTCGGGTCCGGTCGGCACACGACGACGAACCCGAGGGTGAGCGCGCCGCCGAGCACCGCGGTCGCGCGCAGCGGAATGCCGAGCCTGGGCGCGAGCCCTCGGCGCTCCACCAACTGGGCCATGCCGGGTGGCCCGATGAGCAGGGCCAGGATGATCGTGAGGTTGCTTCCGGACACCGCGAGGGTGTGCGCCAGGTCCGTCTCCTCGAAGGCCTCGTCCAGGTCCGGGCCGATCCGCGAGGTGTCGCCGACGACCAGCCCCGGCAGCAGGGCCCGGGCGTCCTCCGGCAATCCGTCGGTCGCCTCCCGCAGCCCGCCCCGCAACCGCCCGGCGAACCGCTGTGCCGCCGTCGGTCCGCCGACCACCTCCGGCACGCCCTTCCCCCGCACCCGCAACACCTCGGCGACCCGGTCCCCACCGACCAGAGCGGGCACGACCCGTGCCACGACCCGCACCCGCGTGGAGGGCAGCAATTCGAGCCAGGGCGACCGGGGCGGACCCTCGACGGAAGGTGCCCTGCCGGCTGCCTCCCCGTCGGCTTCCGCCCTGCCGGCCTCCGCTCCTCGCGACGCGACGTTCACGATCATCAGCACGGGCGCCCGCGTCGCCACGACCGTGCCGTCCGCCTCCTCGACCCGGCGCACCTCTCCCTCGACCAGCACGGAGGCAGGGGCCGCGTGATCCCCTCTCACTCTGGGCCGGGTGACCCGCGGGTCGGAGGTCACCTCGACCTCGGCCGTCACGGTGGCGTATCGCCGCGCCAACTCCGGCACGGGCCCACGGCGCACGTCGGCACCGTGCAACCCGGCGGACACGGCGGCCGCGGCGACGCAGAGCAGCAGGGCGGCGAGAGAGGTCCGCGGCCATGCACCCCTCCCAGTACGGCCGCCCGCCACCCATCTCCCCGCCAACAGCAGCAGCCCCGCCGCGCCAAGACAGAACACCGCGATGCCCGTGACCCACCCCGGCGGCGCGTCCAGTGTCAGCGCCGCCGTCGCCCAGGTCGCGAGCGCGGGTGGGACGAGGCGCAGGTCCGTCGGTCCTTCCTGCCGGGGGTGGGCCGCTCCCAGGCGGGCTCCGGAGGCGGCGTGGACGGCTGCGCGGGTGTCGGCCCGGTTGCCGTCACGGAGATCCGTGCCGTTCCCGGGGGGAACGGGGTCGCGGCTCATGGCGCCGCTCCAGGCCGGCGTCCCGGGACTGCGCTGCTGTCGTGGAAGGCAAGGCCGCGGCTCATGGCCGTACCAGATGCCGCAGGTCGGCGAAGCGGCGGTCGCCGATGCCGTTCACCTCGCGCAGCTCGTCCACCGAGCGGAAGCCGCCGTGCTGTGTGCGGTAGTCGATGATGTGCTGGGCCAGGACAGGGCCCACGCCCGGCAGGGTGTCGAGCTGGTCCACGGTCGCCGTGTTGAGGGCGACGGGCGCCCCTGAGGCCGTCCCAGCCGGACCACCGCCGGCCGCACCGGCAACACCCGCCGGACCGGGCGCCGGAGCGGCCGGCCCGCCCACGACCACCTGTTCACCGTCGACGAGGAAACGGGCTTGGTTGAGTCCGTCCGTGTTCGTGCCGGGCCGCACGCCACCGGCCGCGCGCAGGGCGTCGACAACCCGTGAACCGGCCGGCAGCCGTTGGATCCCGGGCCTGCGGACCCTGCCGCTGACATCGACGACGATCTCGGCGCCGCCGCCGGCCCCGGCCGTACCCCCGGCCCGCGTCACACCGGCGGAGCCACCCGCACCCGACTCCCCGTCAGTCTTCCCGCCGCCGAGCCTCCCCTGCCCGAACTCGCCCTCCCCGCCCTTCCCTTCACCGAGCGGCACCGCCGCCCGCACCACCTCCGGCGCCCGCACGGACTGCGGCCGGCCGCTCCAGAAGTGCTGCACGGCGAACACGGCGGCGACCACGAGCAGCACCCCGAGCGCGACCACGCTCCGCCGCTCCAGCCCGCACCGCGTCTGCAACCACACCGGCATCCGCTCCCGCAGCGCGGGCCCGACGCGCGCCCGCCAGGTCTCCACCGGCCGCCGGACATCGGTCTGTTCGGCCGCATCTCCCGCCGGTGGAAAGCCCCGCCCCTCCTCTTGAGGGCAGTCCCGCCCCTCCTGAGGCAGGTCACCGCCGTTCTCCTCGGGCGGCCCCGGCGGCCCCAACCCCCGCCATCCCTCCGGCCGTTCGGGAAACAGCACCTCCGTCCGCCGCCGGAGCTCCTCCGCCGACTCGTGCCGCTGCCGGGCCCGTCCCCGGCTCCCAGCCGGTGCGCGGCGATGGCGAATCCGGCCGTCCGTGGCGGGGCCGCGTCCGGGGCCGCTGGAGACGGTCGCTGTGCGTGAACGTGATCGAAGTGCCATGCGGCGAGGATCACGCACCTCGCCACCACTGCGATGATCTTGCTCAATTCCCGGGGATTACCCACCGGTTGTGGACAACTCCGCCACCCGCACGGGTGATCCCACCCCACGGGTGATCCGACCCCACAGGTATCCGCGCAAAGTCGCCGTCACCGCGGCGAGACCACGACCCCCAGCAGTCCGGGCCCGGTGTGCGCCCCGATCACCGCCCCGACCTCGCTCACATGCAGGTCCGCCATGCCGGGCACCCTCGCCCGCAGCCGGTCCGCCAGCGCCGAGGCCCGGTCGGGGGCGGCGAGATGGTGGACGGCGATGTCGACCGGCGCGCTGCCGGCCCGGTCGGCCGCGATCTCCTCCAGGCGGGCGATCGCCCTGGACGCGGTCCGGACCTTCTCGAGGAGTTCGATTCTCCCGCCGTCCAGTTGGAGCAGTGGTTTCACGGCGAGCGCCGAACCCAGCAGCGCCTGCGCCGCGCCGATCCGACCGCCCCGGCGCAGATAGTCGAGGGTGTCGACGTAGAAGTAGGCAGAGGTGCCCGAGGCCCGCTTCTCCGCGGCCGTGACGGCCTCGTCCACCGTGCCGCCCGCCTCGGCCGCCTGCGCGGCGGCGAGCGCGCAGAACCCGAGCGCCATCGCGACCGTCCCGGTGTCCACCACCCGCACCGGCACCGGTGCCTCACGCGCCGCGAGGACCGCCGCGTCGTAGGTGCCCGACAGTTCGGCGGAGAGGTGGAGGGAGACGATGCCGGTGGCGCCGGTCTCGGCGACCTTGCGGTAGGTCTCGGCGAAGAGCTGGGGGCTGGGCCGCGAGGTGGTGACGGGGCGCCGCTTCTGCAGTGCCTGGGCCAGCGAACGGGTCGAGATCTCGGTGCCCTCGTCCAGCGCCTGGCCACCGAGGACCACGGTCAGGGGGACCGCGGTGATGCCGTGACGCTCCATCGTCCGCGGCGGCAGGTAGGCCGTTGAATCGGTGACGATCGCGACATGGCGGGACATGAGCTGGAGGTTACCTGGCGTAGTGCCCGTACGGCAGCCCGGCCCCTGTCACCTGGTCTGCCCTTGACCGGATCAAGTAGTGCTCTCGGGACGGGGTTTCTTCTGCCAGGGGTAGCTCGGGCGCTGTCCCGGAGGGGTGATGGCGGCCCGCGTCGCCCCCTCGGCCCGGCGCGGTGTCTCCGGCCAGGTCTGCTGCGCCGTCGCGTTGTCGGCGGCCGGGGCGTCCGGCCACGGCGGCGGGGCGGCGGACGGCTCCTCCTTCGTCCAGTGCCGCAGGGCGCCCGCCTCCACGTCGATCTGGGCGCTCAGCGTGTCCAGGTCGTCCGCGGCGAACCGGTGGGCCCGGTCCCGGGCCGCCCAGCGCAGGGAGTCGGCGGACTGGGTGATGCGCTCGGTGCGGGCGCGCAGGTCGGGCAGCCGCTGGGCGAGTGTCGCGCGGTCGGGCTCGCCCTCGAGGCGCTTGAGCTCGCCGTCCAGTTCGTGCCCGTGCACGCTCAGTCGCCGGAAGAGGTCCAGGGACTCCTTCAGGGACTGGTCGTCCCGGGCGCCCGCGTGCAGCGCGTCCTGGGTGGCGCGCATCGAGGTGCGCAGTTTCAGGCGCAGCGCGGCGACCTCGGCCGCCGGCCCCTGTTGCACGAAGCTCTTGGCACGCAGGGTGTGGTCCTCGACGGTGCGCCGGGCCTGGTCGATGGTGCGGTCCACGCCGCGCTTGGCGGCGCCGATCACCTTGACGGTGGCGTAGGCGCCGAGCACCAGGAAGAGGACGAAGAGCAGGGCGAACACTGCGATCACTGCTTCCACTGTGCTCCTCCTCCGGGCTGTCGCGACATGTCGCGCGGCTCTTCCACGGTAAACGAGGCGGGCAGGTTCGGAGTTCCGGAAGAACCCCGAACCTGCCCTTGGAAGACCCGGATCCTGCCCGTAGGGGACTACCCGGAGACGGCGGACGTAGCGCCCGCGTCACCTGCCGACGGCTACGCGGGAACGATGTTCACCAGCTTCGGCTCACGCACGATGACCTTGCGGATCCCGGCGCCCTCCAGTGCCGCGACGACCTTCTCGTCGGCCAGCGCCACCTTTTCCAGCTCCTCCGCGGAGATGGACGGCGGCACCTCCAGGCGGGCCTTGACCTTGCCCCTGATCTGCACGACGCAGGTCACGGCCTCGTCGACCACGTAGCGCGGGTCGGCGACCGGGAAGTCCTGGTGGACGACCGAGTCGGTGTGGCCCAGCTTGCGCCACAGTTCCTCGGCGATGTGCGGGGCCAGCGGCGCGATCAGCAGCACCAGCGGCTCGGCGACCGAGCGCGGCACGGTGCCGCCCGCCTTGGTCAGGTGGTTGTTCAGCTCCGTGACCTTGGCGATGGCGGTGTTGAAGCGCAGGCCCTCCAGGTCCTGGCGCACTCCGTCGATCGCCTTGTGCAGGGCGCGCAGCGTGTCCTCGTCGGGCTCGGCGTCGGAAACGGTGACCTCACCGCTCGCCTCGTCGACGATGTTGCGCCACAGCCGCTGCAGCAGCCGGAACTGGCCGACCACCGCGCGCGTGTCCCACGGCCGGGAGACGTCCAGCGGGCCCATCGCCATCTCGTACAGGCGCAGGGTGTCGGCGCCGTACTCGGCGCAGATCTCGTCCGGAGTGACCGCGTTCTTCAGGGACTTGCCCATCTTGCCCAGCAGCCGGGAGACCTTCTCGCCCTGGTAGTAGTAGGCGCCGTCGCGCTCCTCCACCTCGGCGGCCGGTACGGCGATGCCCCGGCCATCGCGGTAGACGTAGGCCTGGATCATGCCCTGGTTGAACAGCTTGTGGAACGGCTCCGCGGAGGAGACGTGCCCCAGGTCGTACAGCACCTTGGACCAGAAGCGGGCGTACAGCAGGTGCAGCACCGCGTGCTCGGCGCCGCCGACGTACAGGTCGACACCGCCGTGCGGCATGCCCGCGCGCGGGCCCATCCAGTACCGCTCGATCTCCGGGTCGACCAGCTGCTCGGCGTTGTGCGGGTCCAGGTAGCGCAGTTCGTACCAGCAGGAGCCGGCCCAGTTGGGCATGGTGTTGGTCTCACGGCGGTACTTCTTCGGACCGTCGCCCAGGTCCAGGGTGACGTCGACCCACTCCTCGTTCCGCGACAGCGGGGTCTCGGGCTGGGTGTCGGCGTCGTCCGGGTCGAAGGTGCGCGGGCTGTAGTCCTCGACCTCGGGCAGCTCCAGCGGCAGCATCGACTCGGGCAGGGCGTGCGCGACGCCGTCCTCGTCGTAGACGATCGGGAAGGGCTCGCCCCAGTAGCGCTGCCGGCTGAACAGCCAGTCCCGCAGCCGGAAGTTGACCGTTCCCTCGCCGATGCCCTTGCGCTCCAGCCACTCGGTGATGCGCGCCTTGGCCTCGGCGACGGGCAGGCCGTCCAGGGAGATGTCGTCGTTCGAGGAGTTGATGATCTTCGCCTCGTACGACGCGAAGGCGTCCTCCCACGTCGAGGTGTCGGTGCCGCGTCCGTCGGTCGGTTCGACGATGCAGACGATCGGCAGCTCGAAGGCGCGCGCGAACTCGAAGTCGCGCTGGTCGCCCGCCGGGACGGCCATGATCGCGCCGGTGCCGTAGCCCATCAGCACGTAGTCGGCGATGAACACCGGGACCTGCTCGCCGTTGACCGGGTTGGTCGCGTAGGCACCGATGAAGACACCGGTCTTGTCCTTGGCCTCGGCCTGCCGCTCCACGTCGGACTTGGAGGCGGCCTGCGCGCGATAGGCGGCGACGGCCTCGGCGGGCGTTGCGTGACCGCCGGTCCACACCTCGTGGGTGCCCTCCGGCCAGGCGGCCGGGGTGAACTTCTCGACCAGCGGGTGCTCCGGGGCCAGCACCATGTAGGACGCGCCGAACAGGGTGTCCGGGCGGGTGGTGAAGACCGTGATGCGTTCGCCGTCGATCGGGAAGTCGACGCGGGCGCCCTCGGAGCGGCCGATCCAGTTGCGCTGCTGCAGCTTGATCGCCTCGGGCCAGTCCAGCGCCTCCAGGTCCCGCAGCAGCCGGTCGGCGTAGGCGGTGATGCGCATGTTCCACTGGCGCAGCTTGGCCTTGAAGACGGGGAAGTTGCCGCGCTCGGAGCGGCCGTCGGCGGTGACCTCCTCGTTGGCCAGCACGGTGCCCAGGCCCGGGCACCAGTTGACCGGCGCGTCGGAGGCGTAGGCCAGCCGGAACTCGCCCAGGACGTCGGCGCGCTCCGTGGCGCTCAGCTCGTGCCACGCGCGCGTGTGGCCCGGTACGACGCGCTCACCGGTCTCGAACTGGGCGATCAGCTCGGAGATCGGACGGGCCCGGTCCGCCTCGTCGTCGTACCAGGAGTTGAAGATCTGCAGGAAGATCCACTGGGTCCACTTGTAGTACTCCGGGTCGATCGTGGCGAACGACCGGCGCTTGTCGTGGCCCAGGCCCAGCCGGCGCAGCTGCACCTTCATGTTCTCGATGTTGGCCTCGGTGGAGACACGCGGGTGCGTGCCGGTCTGCACCGCGTACTGCTCGGCGGGCAGGCCGAAGGCGTCGAAGCCCAGGGTGTGCAGGACGTTGTGGCCCGTCATGCGCTGGAAGCGCGCGAAGACGTCGGTGGCGATGTAGCCCAGGGGGTGGCCGACGTGCAGGCCCGCACCGGAGGGGTACGGGAACATGTCCATGATGTACTTCTTGGGGCGGGCGACGACCTCCGGGTCGCCGGCCAGGTCACCCTTGGGGTTCGGCGCCGCGTACGTGCCCTCGGCGTCCCAGAAGTCCTGCCAGCGTGCCTCGATCTCGGCCGCCGTCGCCGCCGTGTAGCGGTGCGGCGCGACCACCTCGGCGGTGGCAGCGGGGTTCGTCTCGCTCATGATCCTCAAGCTCCATCGGTCGTCTCTGCCAGCGGCTGCTCGTTGCCGAAAACGAAAAATCCCCTCGCACAGGAGGGGACGCCGCGCCGATTCCGACCATCCGGTCCGCCCGGTGGTCGGGACTGATCAGCGCGGCCCGCTAAGCAGAAGGCGTACGGCACGCATGGCGTTAGGGTACCGCAGCGCTTGAGCACGATGCGACGCGCTTCCGTATGGGTCCTTGGCACCGGGCGCACGCCCGGTGCCACAACTGAATCACGGTCAAAGTTACTTCGCGTAACACCCGACATCCGGACATCGCAACGACTGCGTTGTCCTTAGGTAACAGCGCAATAACTCAAACCTCGTACCGATCGGTATGGCGCCACTTAGAGTTCGGCAGCGGGACCGCTTTCCCGAAACTGCTCGGAGTTGCCCCCATGAACCCTCGTCGTAGTAACAGCTCGCTCCCCAAGCCCGGCCGGTCGGCCTATGGGGTGGCGACGGCTGTCGTCCTGCTGCTCATACCCATAGTCGTGCTGGCCGGCGGCGACTGGCTGCAGCAGTTTTTGAACTTCGGTGCGGGCGTGCTGTCGCTCGTCCTCCTCACCTGCTCGTGCATCTGGGGCCTGGTGGCCCAGGACCGGCTCATCCTCAACATCCGCCAGCGGATCGTGGCGCAGGGCATCCACCGGGTGACCGCCGTCGCGTCCATCGCCTTCCTGGTCGTCCACATCGGCGTCAAGATCGCACTGGACCACGCCGGCTGGATCGCGGCCCTGATCCCCTTCGGCATGGTGTTCAGCGGCGGCGGCGCGAACCCCGGCAGCGCCACGCTCATCGGCATGGGCTCGCTGGCCGCCTACCTGATGATCTTCGTCGGTGTCACCGGCGCCCTGCGCAACCAGTTCGCCTCCCCGGCGCCGGTCGCGGCCCGCTGGCGTGCCATGCACATGCTGGCCTACCCCGCCCTGTGCTTCGCGGTGATCCACGGCCTGTTCGCGGGCCGCCCGGCGAAGCCCTTCTTCATGATCTCGTACGAGCTGTGCCTGGTCGGGATCATCGCGGCCCTCGCCCTGCGCGCGGCCCCGCGCCCGTTCAAGCGCAAGGTCGCCGACCGGCTCGCCATGATGCTCGGCAACGAGCCGATGTCCGTCCGGGACGATCTCGAGTCCAGCCGCGCGCGCGTGGCCGAGGCCCCCTCCGCGCTGCCGGGCTACGAGGCCCGCGCGCCGCGCCAGGCACCCATGGACACGGGGCCCTCCCCCGCCACCGCCGGCTTCTACGACACCGGCTCCTCGCGCACCATGACCCCGGACTCCACCGGCGGCTTCGCGGCCGCCTACCGCGCCGTCACGCCCCAGCAGCGCGCCCAGCAGCCCTACGCAGCCGACCAGACGGCCCGCATGGACCTGCCCATGGACATGCAGGGCACGGGGGGCATCCCGCGCGTGGACAACGGCGGCAGCACCTCGGGCACCTGGCCGGTCCCCACGCCGCCGCCGGTCGGCGAGGCGCCCCCGTCGGCGTACGACCCGATGCAGGACACCGGATACAACATCCCGGCCTATGGCAATTCGGGCACCGCGGCGTACCGGAACAGTGATGTGTACGACACCGGTGAGACAAACAACGTCTACGGGACGTACAACCCGAACGACACGTACAACAGCGGTCCCGCCAATCAACCTCCCGGTGAGTCGTTCGACGCATCGGGTTCGGGCGAACCTTGGAACACGCCTTCCGGAGGCTATAGGTGAACGAGGCCCTGCCCGACGTTCCAGAAGTCCGCGTGGTCGGTCTTCCGCAGCTCACGTCGGGCTTCGACCTTGTCGAAAGACTCGATCTGCCCATGCACCTCAAGGTGCACGGGCCGCTCGACCCCCTCGGCGGCGAGGCACTCGCCAAGCTCGCCGAGAACATCAGTCTGAAGGGCCGCGGCGGCGCGGGCTTCCCCTTCCACAAGAAGCTGCGCTCGGTCGCCGAAGCGGCGATCAAGCGCGGTGTGCGGCCCGTCGTGGTCGTCAACGGCAGCGAGGACGAGCCGGCCTGCCGCAAGGACACGGTGCTCATCAACCGTGCCCCGCACCTCATCCTGGACGGCGCGCTGCTGTGCGCCGAGGCCCTGGGTGCCCGCACGCTCGTGATCGGCGTCACCCGGGAGTCCACCCAGCGCTCCATGGAGGCCGCCCTCGCCGAACGCGGCCTGAGCAACAGCCGCCGCTCGGCCCTCAAGGCGTTCGTCCAGCGCAACCCGGTCCGCATGGTCACCGGCGCGGCCGCGTCGCTGATCCGGTCGATCGACGGCGGCCCGGCGATCCCGCCCGGCCGCAAGGTCAGCGCCTCACAGAACGGCGTCGGCGGCGCGCCCACGCTGCTGTCGAACGCCGAGACCTTCGCCCAGCTGGCGATCGCCGCACGCATCGGCCCCGAGCGCTACGGCAACACCGGCCTGTACGACGAGCCGGGCACCGTCATGCTCACCGTCTCCGGCGCGGTCGCCCGCCCCATGGTGATCGAGGTCCCCACGGGCGTGCCGCTGCGCTACGTGCTGCAGCTGGCCGGCGCCCCGCCGGTCCCGCAGGGTGTGCTGACCGGCGGCTACCACGGCAAGTGGATCGACGCGGCGACCGTCAACGAGGCGGTCATCTCCCGCAACTCCCTGGACGCGGTGGGCGGTGCGCTGGGCGCCGGCGCGATCCTGCCGATCAGTCAGGACACCTGCCCGCTCGGTGAGTCGCTGCGGGTGGCGCAGTGGCTGGCCGAGGAGAGCGCGGGCCAGTGCGGTCCCTGCTACCTCGGTCTGCCGGCCGCCGCGCGCGGCATGGAGGACATCATCAACGGCGGCGGTCCGGCCGCTCTGGAGGCCCTCAAGCAGGTCGCCAAGAACGTCAAGCGGCGCGGTGCGTGCTCACACCCGGACGGCTCCGCGATGTTCCTGGAGTCGACCATCAAGGCGTTCACCGACGACCTGGCCGCCCATGTCCTCGGAAACGGCTGCGGACGGCCCGTGGAGGGCGTTCTGCCGCTCTTCGAGGGCGGCAAGATGCCGACGGGCATCCCGGGCGGCGCGGAGGCCCCTGACGACAACGGTGCCAGCCGCCAGAAGATCTACGTCGACTGGACGCTGTGCCGGGGCCACGGGCTGTGCGCGGACATCCTCCCGGAGGTCTTCGAGCTGGGCGCCGACGGCTTCCCGACCGTCGCCCAGGCGCAGGTGCCGCGCTACGCGGAGGCCAAGGCGGTGCGCGCGGTGCGCCGCTGCCCGGCGCTCGCCCTGCGCATCGAGGAGGAGTCGCCCCGCGACCGCACCCCCGCCCGCAACCTGCCGGTCCTCTCCCAGGGCCGTGGACGGCGCGCCCTGGGCCGCTGAGCCGCACGCGCAAACGGAAGGGCCGCCCGAGCCGGGCGGCCCTTCCGTTTGCGCCGGCTCCCCCGGAAGCCAACTCCCCCTGAACGCAGAAAAGATCCCGCCGGATCGTGATGATCCGGCGGGATCTGCTGTGGAGCTAAGGAGAATTGAACTCCTGACCTCCTGCATGCCATGCAGGCGCTCTACCAACTGAGCTATAGCCCCTTGTGGTGTGTTCCGCCCGGTTTCCCCGGCGGCGACGCCAACATTACACGGTCGACCGGGTGGAACACCAAATCGTTTGCCCGAGGCCCGCGCGCGGGACGGGGTCAGGCCGTCACGAACGAGTAGAACCGCTTGAGCGTGCAGTGCTCCTCCAGAAGACGGCCGTAGATCGGCTCGCCCTCAAGCTCGCGGTAGGTCTCGATCGGGTCGCCCTTTATGATCAGCGCCCGCGCGCATTCCTCGCACCAGTACTGGTAGTCGGGATTGACCGGTTCCATGTCGCGGACGATGGGCGTACCACTGCCGCACCAGTCGCACTTCCGCCTGTGTGCACCCATCGATCAGCTCCAGCTGTGGCCGCAGGCCGTGCACACGTAGGAGATCCCGCCGTTGTCGCCGAGAACCTGCGCGACGTGGGCGGAACCACAGGAAGGGCAGCTCAGGCGGGTGACCGTGTCCCGTGTCGACGCCGCTTCGAGGAGGTGGCCGTCCTCCTCGAGGATGCTCGCAGGCATCACTGCTCCCTCCCGTCGGGCCGCGCCCCCTTCCGGCCGTTTGATTCTGCCACGGCCGGACCGATACGGTCAGCGACGCCTCAGTACCAGTCCGGACACGGCACCCACCGCGGCCGTACCGGCCAGCGCGAACACGCACGCCAGAAGCGCCTCCGCAGAGGTATACGCCCCCGGGGCCCCAAGTGACTCAAGCCGGTTCAGGAACAGTGTGCCGAACGCGGCGACTCCGGTCAGCTGTCCCAGCTGTGCGACCGTGGCGAGCAGGCCGCTGGCGTCCGCCGCGTCCTCCGGCCGGACCGTGGCCAGCGCGCGGGTCAGGGTCGGGCTGAAGCCGAGCGCGATGCCCACGCCGACACCGGCGTACGCCACGTACAGCGCGGCCCCGCCGTCGTCGCCGCCCTTCAGCAGCAGCCCCACGCCGATCACGGACAGGGCGGTCAGCACGAAACCGGCCGGCGTCAGCAGCCGCTGCCAGGACGCGGGCCAGGAGCGCCAGGTCAGTCCCACGACCCCGAAGACGACCGCCGTCGGCGCGAAGCCCAGGCCCGCGCGCAGGGCGCTGTATCCGAGGCCGCCCTGGACGTGCAGGGTGAGCACGAACAGGAAACCGCCGTTGACGGCCATGACCGCCAGGATGCGGAACACCGCCAGGCCCATGCCGGGCTGCCGCAGCACCCGTGGGGCGATGAGCGGGGCGCCGCCGCGCCGGGCCAGCCCGGACTCGTAACGGCTGAACAGCGCGAAGAGGACCGCCGCGCAGGCCAGGGACAGCCAGGACCACAGCGGCCAGTCCTGCTCCTGGCCGAGCACCAGCGGCACCGTGAACAGCGACACGGCCGCGCCGAGCAGCAGCAGACCGGGCAGGTCGAGTCCGCGCGCCCGCTCCGGTGCGGCCGAGTCCCTGGCCGGCAGGACCCGGCTTCCGACGGCCAGCAGGACGAGGCCCACGGGCACGTTCACCAGGAACACCGGCCGCCAGCTCGTGCCGAACAGGTCGGCGCTGACCAGGAGTCCGCCGACGACCTGCCCGGCGGCGGCGCCGACGGCGATGACGGCCGAGTACGCGCCGAGCGCCCGGGCCCGGGCCTCGCCGGTGAAGGTGCGCTGGATCAGACTGAGCACCTGCGGGATCATCACGGCCGATCCGGCGCCCTGCACCAGCCGGAACACGATGAGTTCGGTCGCCCCCCGGGCCAGTCCGCAGGCCAGCGAGGCGGCGGTGAACAGGGCGAGCCCGGCGAGATGGACCCGGCCGTGTCCCATCCGGTCGCCGAGGCGGGCGCCGGTGATCAGCAGCACCGAGTACGTGATGGCGTATCCGGCGACGACCAGCTGCAAGTCGGAGCCGGAGGCGTGCAGTTCGGTGCCGATGGTGGGTGCCGCGACGTTCACGATGAACACGTCGAGCAGGGCCATGAACTGGGCCGCGAGCACCAGCGCGAGCAGCTGCCGGGACCGGTTGTCAGTGGCGGGGGCTTTACTGGGTGCGGGGCGTGGAGCCGGGACGGAACCCGGCCCCGTCCCGGGCGTGGTCGTCGTCATGCCGTCGAGCCTGACGACGTCTCGGTACGGGTGCCGAGAGCCCGCCGATGCTGGTACTGACAGCACCTGGCAGCGGACAAGCCCGGCATTGAGGATGGGTGTACGACGGGGACGTGACGGGGGACGTGACGATGACGACGACACATCGCAAGCGGCCGGAGCTGGCCGCCTTCCTGCGCACGAGGCGGGCCCGGGTGACTCCGGCGGACGTCGGCATGCCCCCGGGGTTCAGACGCCGAACACCGGGCCTGCGCCGCGAGGAGGTCGCCCAGCTCTCCGGCGTCGGCGTGACCTGGTACACCTGGCTGGAGCAGGGCCGCCCGATCAACGCCTCCGCGCAGGTCCTGGACGCGGTGGCGCGCACACTGCGGCTGGACCCGCCGGAGCGGGAGCATCTGTACCGGCTGGCGGAGGTGCCCTTCGAACCGGTCCCGGAGCGGCTGACGCGGTCCGTCGGGCCGGAGGTGCAGGGCATCATCGACGCCCTCGACCCGCTCATGGCGGTGGTCTACAGCTCGCGGTACGACGTCCTGGCCACCAACGCCGCCTACCGCGCCCTGTTCCTGGTGCCGGAAACGGTCCGGATCGGCGTACCGAACGTGCTGTGGACGCTGTTCACGCTGCCGGAGGAGGTCTGCCCGGTGGTGTACCGCGACCGGGAGTTGCCGCTGATGGTGGCGACGCTGCGGTCCTGGTACGGCCGCCATGTGGGCGAGCCGGCCTGGGAGGGGTTCATCAGCGGACTGTCGGAGGCCAGCCCCTACTTCGCCCGGCTGTGGGCGAGCGGCGAGGTGACACCTCCGGGGCCGCGGGTGAAGACGTTCCGTCATGAGGCGGTGGGCGAACTGCGGATGGCCTCGCAGTCGCTGCAGATCGACGGGATGCCGGAGTGCCGCATCGTCGTCTACACGCCCGAGGACGAGGCGGCACGGGCGAAGGTGGCGCTGCTCCGGGAGCGCAGCGAGCGGGTGTGGCCAACGAGAAATCCCGCCTCCTGATGGAGGCGGGATCCCGGTGTGGAGCTTGTGGAGCTAAGGAGAATTGAACTCCTGACCTCCTGCATGCCATGCAGGCGCTCTACCAACTGAGCTATAGCCCCGTGTTCCCTCGTTCGCCCCGCTCGGCGGGGCGAACAAGAAGAACTTTAGCCTGCGACCTGCCGGAAAGTGAAATCCGCTCAGTCGTCGTCACCGAGCACCGGTTCCGGCAGGGTGCCGGCGTTGTGCTCGAGCAACCGCCAGCCGCGGGCGCCCTCGCCCAGGACCGACCAGCTGCAGTTGGAGAGACCGCCGAGGCTCTCCCAGTGGTGGGACTCCAGACCGAGCAGGCGCCCGATGGTGGTGCGGATCGTCCCGCCGTGGCTGACCACGACCAGCGTGCCGTCGTCGGGGAGCTTCTCGGCGTGCCGGAGCACCACGGGGGCGGCCCGGTCGGCCACCTCGGTCTCCAGCTCGCCGCCGCCCCGGCGGACCGGCTCACCGCGCTTCCACGCGGCGTACTGCTCGCCGTACCGCTCGATGATCTCCTCGTGCGTCAGCCCCTGCCAGACGCCCGCGTAGGTCTCGCGCAGGCCCTCGTCGTGGGTGACCTCCAGGCCGGTGAGCGCGGCGAGCTCGGCCGCCGTGTGGGCCGCGCGCTGGAGGTCGGAGGCGACGATGGCGTCCGGCTCGAGGGCGACGAGCAGCCGGGCGGCCCGGCGGGCCTGGGCCAGCCCGGACTCGGTCAGCGGCACGTCCGTGGTGCCCTGGAAGCGGCGCTCCACGTTCCACGAGGTCTGGCCGTGCCGCCACAGGATGACGCGGCGGCCCCGCCCGGGGCGGCCGACGGACACCTCACCGGTGGCGCTCATCACCACTCACCGCCGAGGTCGGCCGCCTCCTCGGCAGCCTGCAGCTTGGCGTGCTCCTGGCCCTTGCCGCGGGTGGCCTTGGCGTCGGCGGGCAGCTCCAGCTCGGGGCAGTCCTTCCACAGCCGCTCCAGGGCGTAGAAGACACGCTCCTCGCTGTGCTGGACGTGGACGACGATGTCGACGTAGTCGAGCAGTACCCAGCGGGCCTCGCGGTCGCCCTCGCGGCGCACCGGCTTGGCGCCGAGTTCCTTCTGCAGCCGCTCCTCGATCTCGTCGACGATCGACTTGACCTGGCGGTCGTTGGGCGCGGATGCCAGCAGGAAGGCGTCCGTGATCGACAGGACGTCGCTGACGTCGTAGGCGATGACATCGTGCGCGAGCTTGTCGGCGGCCGCCTGGGCGGCCGTGTGGATGAGTTCGATGGAGCGGTCGGTGGCGGTCACTACGTGGCTTTCGGTCGGCGGTCACTTGACACCAAGGGTCTCACGGACCGCGGGGCGCACCCCACGTGATTAAGGGATCACGTGGGGCGCCCTAGGAGGCCGACGACGGCTTGTAGTCCTTGCCGAGGACCACCGAGACGTCGGCGTTCGCGCCGGTTCGGCCCTTGCTCACGGAGCTGGTGGGCAGCCCCAGGGTCTTGGCGACCTCGGTGGCGTTGTCCTTGTCGGCGGTGTCGGAGTAGACGACCTTGGACGTGGCCGAGGCACTGGCGGAGGTGCCGCCGTCGATGAAGGTGAAGCCGCCGTTGACGAGCGTCACGCGGGTCTTCTCGGTGTTGTCCTTCACGCCGCTGGCGTTCTGCACGGAGACCCGGACGGCGGAGCCCTGGTCGGGGCTCTTGGCGGTGCCGCCGAGGACGTCCTTGACCACGCCGGCGCTCGCCTGGGCACTGAGCGTGCCGTCGTTCTGCACGGGCAGCAGGGCGGTCTTGTAGTCGCCCTCCTTGGCGAGGTCGGCGAGCTTGGCGAGGAAGGTGCCCAGGTCCTTGTCGGTCAGCGACGGGTCGAGGATCTGCGCGAGGGTCTGGACGGTCGTCGTGGCGCCCGAGGGGTCGGAGGACATCTTGCGCAGCACGCCCTGCATGACCTGCCCGAACCGCTCCAGCTGGGCGTTCTCGGCCTCCCCGGAGGCGCGGTAGGTGGCGTAGGCGACGGCCATCCTGCCGCTGAGGGTCTGGTCCTTGCCGCGGTGGACGAGGGGTGCGCTGCCCTTCTTCTTGGCGCTCGGGTCGGGAACGTCCGCGTCGGTGTCGATGTCGATGTCGCCGACGAGGTCGACCAGGTTCTGCAGATAGGGCGTGTCCAGCCGCCAGGTGCCCTCGATGTTGGTGCCCAGGACCGTGTCGAGGGCGTCGCGGGTGCCGGAGGAGCCGTCGTCCTCGACGGACTTGGCGAGTGTGGTCGCGTTGCCCGTGTCGTCCGTCAGGGAGAGGGAGTTGGGCAGCAGCACGGTGGTGCCCTGCTTGGTGGTGGTGTTGTCGACGAGCAGCGCCGTGGAGGTGCCGCCCTTCGCGGTGTTGTGCAGGTGGACGACGATCACGTCACGGTTCTGGGCGCCCGCGGCCGTCGCCGTGCCCTTCTTGGCGCCGGACTTGGACAGCCCGGGCAGCTTCCCGGCGTACCAGAGGTAGCCGACGCCGCCGACCGCGACCAGGGCCAGGGCCACCACGAGGGCGACGAGGCGGCTGCGGGCGCGGCGCTTGGCCTCCTCGCGGCGCTCGGTGCGGTTCTCGGTGAAGTTCAGCCAGTCGATGACGTCCTCGGAGTCACCGTCGGGCTGCTCGACGAAGGCGAACTGCTCGGTGCGGTAGTCCCGTTCGGCGGGGGCCTCGGTGTCGTCCCGTTCGTGTTCCGCCGGGCCGGCCTGCTGCGGGATGTGGGCGGTCTGCTCGGCGACCCGCGGCTGCCGGCCGCTGCTCGCGCTCTGCCCGTAGGGGTCGTACGGGGCGGCGGGCTCGGCCGGTTGGGCCGTACCGGCGCCGTACGGGTCGTAGGGCGGGGCGTACGGCTGCCGGCCGGTGCCGTAGGGGTCGTAGGCCGGGGGCTGCTGCTGTGGGCCGGTGGCGTACGGGTCGTAGCCGTAGCCCTGTTGCTGCGCGTACGGGTCGTAGGGCTGCTGGGGCGCCTGCTGCGGGGCGACCTGCCGGTACACGGGCCGGCCGTACTCGTCGTAGCCCACGAGCTCGTACTGGTTGTCCTGGTCGCCGCCGTAGCCCGCGTCGTATCGGTCGTTCACCGGTGCCCCTCTCGGTTCACTCGCCGCGGTACAGCTCGCGCTTGTCGATGTAGCGCACGACGCCGTCCGGCACCATGTACCAGATGGGGTCGCCCTTGGCGACTCTCGCACGGCAGTCCGTGGAGGAGATGGCCAGCGCGGGAACCTCCACCAGCGAGACGCCGCCCTCCGGGAGGCCGTGGTCGGTCAGGGGATGGCCGGGGCGGGTGCAGCCGATGAAGTGCGCGAGGGAGAACAGCTCCTCGGAGTCGCGCCAGGTGAGGATCTGGCCGAGGGCGTCGGCGCCGGTGATGAAGAAGAGGTCGGTGTCGGGGTTGAGGGCCCGCAGGTCGCGCAGGGTGTCCACGGTGTAGGTCGGGCCGCCGCGGTCGATGTCGATGCGGCTGACCGAGAACTGCGGGTTCTCGGCGGTGGCGATGACCGTCATCAGATAGCGGTCCTCGGCCGGGGAGACCGTGCGGTGGGTCTTCTGCCAGGGCTGACCGGTCGGGACGAACACCACCTCGTCCAGGTGGAACTGCGCGGCGACCTCACTGGCCGCCACGAGGTGCCCGTGGTGGATCGGGTCGAACGTTCCGCCCATGACACCGAGGCGGCGCTTGCCGGGGTTCGACGGTCCGATGACCGGTCCGCTCGGCCGACGGGTCTCGGTGCCGCTCGACGTGTCCTTCGCCGGACCGGTAGGCATGTCCTGCTCTCCCATGCGTGCAGACCCTACCGGCCCGACCTGAGCGCCTCGTTCGGCGGATGCCCGGGATGCCCCGCTTCGGGGGGACGACGGCTTCAGCGGTCGCGGTTGAAGCGAGTGGTGATCCACAGCAGGAGCAGCAGGACGACGAGTGCGCCGCCGCCGGTGATCGCCGGGTTGAGGCTGTCGTGGTTGCCGCCCTCTTCGGCGAGGGTGGCCAGGTGCGCGGCGGTGCTGTGGAGGCTCATCTTCGGCGGGACCTATCCGGTAGGCGGGGATAAAGATGTCGGCCCATCGTAAGCGGGGGCCGTGGCGGCGATCACACCGACTCCTCCGTCGGGGAACTCCGGACGGTCCTCAGTCGTCTTTCCGCTTGTAGCCCCGCAGCAGGAACCACCCGGTGAACGCGCAGCCCAGGATCATCACCACCAGTACGACCCGGAGCAGATACCCCGATCCCTGGTGCTGGGGGGCGCTGGCGGCCGCGGCGAGCCAGGCGGCTGCTGGGATGTGCTCCATGGTGCGGGACTCTCCTTCGGTGTAGTGCCCGTCCACGGTAACTCCGCCTAGGCTGGGCCTTGCTTCGGGGGCGCAAAGGGCCGCACAAGGGTCCGCAAAGGGCCACTACACGCATGTGGGGGAAGACATGTCCGACGACGGCCACGAGCACAACGGACACGAGCACGTACCGAGCAGGCAGCGCCGGCGCTTCCCGGGGATCTCCTCCCGTGCGTACGAGCACCCGGCGGACCGCAGCGCGCTGGTGGCGCTGCGCAAGCTGAGCGGCTTCGACACGGTCTTCAAGGCGCTCAGCGGGCTGCTGCCCGAGCGCAGTCTGAGGCTGCTGTTCCTGTCCGACTCGGTGCGCGTGTCCGACCAGCAGTTCGCCCACCTCAACGACATGCTGCGGGACGCCTGTTACATCCTGGACCTGGAGAAGGTCCCGCCGATGTACGTCAACCAGGACCCGCAGCCCAACGCCATGTGCATCGGCCTGGACGAGCCGATCATCGTCGTCACCACCGGGCTCGTGGAGCTGCTGGACGAGGAGGAGATGCGGGCGGTCATCGGCCACGAGGTGGGCCACGCGCTGTCCGGGCACGCGGTGTACCGCACGATCCTGCTGTTCCTGACCAACCTGGCGATCCGGGTCGCCTGGATCCCGCTGGGCACGCTGGCGATCATGGCGATCGTGACGGCGCTGCGGGAGTGGTTCCGCAAGTCGGAGCTGTCCGCCGACCGGGCGGGGCTGCTGGTGGGGCAGGACCTGAAGGCCTCGATGCGCGGTCTGATGAAGATCGCGGGCGGCAACCACCTGCACGAGATGAACGTGGACGCGTTCCTGAAGCAGGCCGACGAGTACGAGGCGGGCGGCGATCTGCGCGACTCGGTGCTGAAGATCCTGAACCTGCTGCCGCGCTCCCACCCGTTCACCACCATCCGGGCGGCCGAGCTGAAGAAGTGGTCCGAGACCCGGGACTACCAGCGGATCATGGACGGCCACTACCCGCGCCGCGACGAGGACAAGGACACCTCGGTCTCCGACTCCTTCCGTGAGTCGGCGGCGAGCTACGCCAGCAATGTGAAGAGCTCCAAGGACCCGCTGATGAAGCTGGTCAGCGACATCGCCGGCGGGGCGGGGGGCCTGGGCGGCCGCGTGCGGCGCGGCTTCGACGGCTTCACGAGCCCGGCAGCGGGCGAGGACCGGCCGCAGGACGAGCCGCCGACGGACACTCCGCCGCGCACCGAGGACTGACCGGACCGGAGGGGCCGACGGGGCGGAGACTCCCCGTCGGCCGTTCACATCTCGCTCAGACCCTGGGCTGTGCGCTCGTCGCGAGCGTGCCGCACAGGGCCGTCGTGCCGCCCGTCGCGTACGGGTCGGTGCCGGCCGGACCGCCCGACTTCGCCGTCTGGCCGGCCAGCAGCGGGTGGAGGTGGTTGGTGGAGTCCTCGGCGCAGGACAGCGGCCCGGCCTGGACGTAGGAGACGGTCAGCTGGGCCTGGTGCAGCCGCAGGTCGTCGCGGTCGAAGCGGAAGTGCAGCTCGCGCCGGACGGTGAACAGGGACGCCGGGGCCTTCGCGGCGGAGCCGGTCGGCTTCAGCGCATAGACGAAGGTGTGGTCGGCGGTCACCTCGAGGGTGGCGGAGTCGGTCTCGGCGGCCTGCAGGCTGCCCTCGACGCGGATCCTGGGGTCGGCGAGCTCGGCGCGGGTCTGGTCGAAGCGGACCAGCCAGCCGGTCGGCTGATGGCGCCCGTCGGCGGTCGGGCGGGCGAAGCTCTGGTCGAACTGGTCGAGCTGGTCGCCGTCGAGCATGACGCGCACGGAGCGGACGTCCTGGCCGCCGATCACCTCGGGGTAGAGCGAGGAGCGGACGATGTAGTCCTTCGCGGTGGTCAGGGCGGCGACCACCTGGCTGTCGGAGAAGTGCGCGGTACGGCGCGTGGGCGGCAGCGGTATGCCCTCGGCGCCGACCCGGAACTGCGCGGCGGGGCTGTGCGCGAACAGGTACTCGGGATCGGCCGCCCCGGGCACCTTGCCCTGCGGGGAGAGCGGTATGACCGTCATCCGCAGGGGCTCGACCGGCCGGCGGTCTGCGGGCGTCTGGTAAGGGTGTCGTACACCCATGTAGATCGCCGTCCCGAAGGCGACGGCGATCAGCAGAACCAGGATCAGGGCCTGCCGGGACAGGCCCCGGTGGAGGGGCGGGCGGCGCCGTACGGCGGGCGCGTGGTCGGCCATGCGCTCCTGCGCGGAGAACTCCTGGAGGCGGGCAGCGCGGACGAACGACTCGTCGAAGACGACGGATCGGTACTCGTCCTCTCCACCCCCGGGGGCGCCCTCGGGTGTCCCCTCAGGTGGGTCTCCAGGCCCTCCCATACCTTCAGGGTAGGTCTTGGGAAGCCCCGGTAAACGCCCTGGTGCGCGACAACTTCTGACAGGTTCTCACCAGAACCGGCGGAGCCCGCGAAGCGGCCGCTCAGGGAGTGCGCGGGATCACCGAGACCGCGGGCGGGGAGGTGTCGGCGGAAGCGGAGGGCGGAGCGGCGCTGCCCTGTTCCAGGCCCGTCGAGGCAGGCGGCGGCACCTGGTCCCGGTTGCTGGAGGAGGCGCCCCGGTAGACCGCGGTGAAGGCCAGCGCGACCATGCCGACGCCCATCACGATGGCCAGCATCCAGGCGACCGGACGGTGCCAGTTGACCTTCTTGCCGTACGTCCCCGGGGCGCCGTAGCGGCCTTCGAGGACGTCGGTGTCGTCCAGGTCGTCGAAGTCGGGATCGGGGCCGAAACCGGAGGGGTCGTACCCGTCCTCGTAGCGCTCCCCGCGGGCGTGGGCACGGCGGGCCTCCGCCTCGGAGGCCTCGGCTCGGGCCTGGGCGGCGGCCAGGAGGCGTTCGACGGCGGTCGGCTCGTGCACCACGGCCGCCCGTACGAAGGCCTCGTCGAATACCACGGAGGCGAACTCTTCGTCCGACACCCCGCGGTCGTGGTCGTCGTCGGGATCCCAGCCGTCAGGGAACGGCGTGCCCCCCACGTCCTCCGGCACGGATCCAGAGTAGACCTGGGGGGTCAATTTGGGCAGACGGTAGGGAAATTCATCCGCTGGGTGAGACGGCTCTCATGCGGCGCGGTCGCGTGCCGGGCGCATATGCACCGCCGGAGGGTGCCCGCTCCCTCAGCGGCGGATGTGCCCGTCGCCGGTGACGATGTACTTGGTGCTGGTCAGCTCCGGCAGGCCCATGGGGCCGCGGGCGTGCAGCTTCTGCGTGGAGATGCCGATCTCCGCGCCGAAGCCGAACTGGCCGCCGTCGGTGAAGCGGGTCGAGGCGTTCACGGCGACGGTGGTGGAGTCGACCAGCTGGGTGAAGCGGCGGGCGGCCTGCTGCGAGGTCGTCACGATCGCCTCGGTGTGACCGGACGACCACAGCCGGATGTGCTCGACGGCCTTGTCGAGGGAGTCCACCACGGCGGCCGCGATGTCGTAGGAGAGGTACTCGGTGTCCCAGTCGTCCGGCGTGGCCTCGACGACGGTGGCCTTCGTGTCCTTCGCGTACGCCAGCACCCGCGGGTCGGCGTGCACGGTCACCCCGGCCTCCGCGAGGGCGTCGAGGGCGCGCGGCAGGAACTCGGGGGCGATGTCCTGGTGGACCAGCAGGGTCTCGGCCGCGTTGCAGACGCTGGGCCGCTGGGCCTTGGAGTTGATCAGGATGTCGACCGCCATGTCGAGGTCCGCCGCCGCGTCGACGTAGACGTGGCAGTTGCCGGTGCCGGTCTCGATGACGGGGACGGTGGACTCGTTGACCACGGTCTGGATCAGGGAGGCGCCGCCGCGCGGGATGAGGACGTCGACCAGGCCACGGGCGCGCATCAGCTCGCGGACGCTCTCGCGGCTCTCGCCGGGCACGAGCTGGATGGCGTCGGCGGGCAGCCCCGCCCCGCCCACGGCGTCCCGCAGGACCCGCACCAGGGCGGTGTTCGACTCGTACGCGGAGGCCGAGCCGCGCAGCAGGACCGCGTTGCCGGACTTCAGGCACAGGGCGGCGGCGTCCACGGTGACGTTCGGGCGGGCCTCGTAGATGATGCCGACGACACCGAGGGGCACGCGGACCTGGCGCAGGTCGATGCCGTTGGGCAGGGTCGAGCCGCGGACGACCTCGCCGACCGGGTCGGGCAGCGCGATGACGTCACGCACGTCGGAGGCGATGGCCCGCACCCGCTCCGGGGTGAGCGTCAGGCGGTCGATGATGGCCTCGCTGGTGCCGGCCTCGCGCGCCTTGGCGATGTCCTTGGCGTTGGCCTCGACGATCTCGCTCGTACGGACCTCCAGGGCGTCCGCGATCGCGCCCAGCGCGTCGTCCTTGACCGCGCGCGGCAGCGGGGCGAGGTCGGCGGCGGCGGCCTTGGCGCGGTAGGCGGCCTGGGTGACCGGGGACATGGAGTCGTACGGCGAAAGCGTGGTCATGAGGGAAGGGTAGTGCGCCGGACGGACCCGTCCACCTTCTATCCCAAACCCCGAGACTGCCCTTTGCGCCTAAACCGGCGCCGCTTTCGCGGACCTGGTTGCTCGCCGCGGGGGTTCCTCAATTGATGGTCACGGTGGATGGTCGCTCAAAATGGATGCACGCCGACAGGAGAAGCCGGCGGCGGGCCGTAGCCCTCCGCGAGGCGCTGGTGGTAGGTCTCGCGGTCGATGACCTCCAGGCCCACGATCTCCCAGGGCGGCAGCTGGGCGGTGCGGCGGTGCTCGCCCCACAGCCGCAGGGCGACCGCGGCCGCGTCGTGCAGGTCGCGGGCCTCCTCCCAGTACCGGATCTCCGCGTGGTCGCCCGCATACCTGCTGGTCAGGAGGAAGGGATGGTCGTGGGCGAGCTGCTCCAGGCCGCGCCGGACCTCCGCCAGGGGAGCCTCGGCGCCGGAGACGCTGAGCGTGACATGCCACAGGCGCGGCAGATCGGCCGGTTCCTCGTACCGCTCGCCGGCCGCCACGCTGGTCAGGGCCCGCTCCTCGCCGGCCGCGCGGGAGGAGGCGCCCCCGGTACCGCCGGTGCCACCGCGGGACGTCGTCCCAGGGCGCACTCGTCTCACGACGGCCTCCTTTTTCCCAGGGTCGAGCAGTGCTCGTGCGGAAGGTGTCCCTGAGACAAAGTTGAGCAGGCCCGGAGCCGCCACGTGACGCTTTTGCGGAACGTCCACCAGCGGGGGAGGACGTTTCGGGCTAATTACGGGTGCAGGAGCA
Source organism: Streptomyces sp. NPDC005799 (assembly GCF_040630525.1). NCBI lineage: Bacteria > Bacillati > Actinomycetota > Actinomycetes > Kitasatosporales > Streptomycetaceae > Streptomyces > Streptomyces sp. NPDC005799. Next base: position 352,000 of record NZ_JBEXXQ010000001.1, on the reverse strand, counting down.
CCAGATCGTCCCTGTGTACGACCTCGCGCTCGTACGCGGCGCCCAGTTCGCGGGCGAGCTCCCGGGTGGAGCGGCCGAGCAGCTGGGGGATCTCCTTGGCGTCGAAGTTGACGAGCCCGCGGGCCACCGCGCGCCCCTGGACGTCACGCAGCTCCACCGGGTCCCCGGCGACGAACTCCCCTTCGACGGCGGCGATTCCGGCCGGCAGCAGCGACTTGCGGCGCTCGACGACCGCCCGTACCGCGCCGTCGTCCAGGGTGAGCGAGCCCTGCGGGGTGGAGGCGTGCTGGAGCCACAGCAGACGGTCCGCGGAGCGCTTGCCGGTGATGTGGAAGTAGGTCCCGGTGTCCCCGCCGGACAGCGCCTCGGCGGCGTGCACGGCACTGGTGAGGACCACGGGGATGCCGGCCGCGGCGGCGATCCCGGCCGCCTCGATCTTGGTGACCATGCCGCCGGTGCCGACGCCGGCCTTGCCCGCGCTGCCGATCTCCACTCCGGCGAGGTCCTCCGGGCCCCGCACCTCCGCGATCCGCGAGGTGCCGGCTCTGCCCGGGTCGCCGTCGTAGACGCCGTCGACGTCGGAGAGCAGGACCAGCAGGTCGGCGTGGACGAGGTGCGCCACCAGGGCCGCGAGACGGTCGTTGTCGCCGAAGCGGATCTCGTCGGTGGCGACGGTGTCGTTCTCGTTGACGACCGGGAACGCGCCCATCGCGAGGAGCTTGTCGAGAGTGCGGGAGGCGTTGCGGTGGTGGGCGCGGCGGCTCATGTCGTCGCTGGTCAGTAGGACCTGGCCGACGCGGACGCCGTAGCGGGCGAAGGAGGCGGTGTAGCGGGCCACGAGCAGTCCCTGGCCGACGCTGGCGGCGGCCTGCTGGCGGGCCAGGTCGCGGGGGCGGCGGCGCAGGCCGAGGGGGGCGAGGCCGGCGGCGATGGCGCCGGAGGAGACCAGGACGATCTCCTTCTCTCCCCCGCTGCGGCTCTTGGCCAGGACGTCGACGAGCGCGTCGACCCGGTCGGCGTCCAGGCCGCCGGAGGCGGTGGTCAGCGACGAGGAGCCCACCTTGACGACGATCCTGCGGGCCTGAGCCACGCCCTGCCTTACCCCTGCCACCTGCTTGTCCGTCCCCTCGCGCACTCGGGTCTCCCCGCCACGCAATCTACGCGAAGGGGGCCGCACGCCGCGCGTCGGTCCAGTCCCCGGACAGAACCCACGCGGTGAGGACGACCGGTGTCAGGCCGCCGCCGCTGTGCCGCCCGGCGTCGGGGTTCGGGGGGTTTCGGCCGGGGTGGGCCGGGGGCTCATCGCCCGGCGGGCCTTGCCCACCGCTCGGCGCAGGAGGGAGGTCGCGGTGTGTTCCCGGTAGCCGGGTACGGCTCGGGCCTCGCGGGGGGCGGCGCGGTAGAGGGAGTCGGGGATGCCGAGCGAGGCCTCACGGAAGTAGGGGTAGGCGAAGTAGACGTGGTGGCCCCTGCGTTCGAGGACCGCCTCCGGCTGCTTCTTCGCCTTCAGGAACTCCAGGAACCCGGCGAGGAGTTCGGGCTGCTGCTCGGCGACGAGGTGCAGCCGTATTCGCTCCTCGACCTTGAGGCGCCCGGCGACCGTGCTGGTCCAGAACCGCTTCATCAGCGGTTCGGCCAGCTCGAACTTGTGCCCGCGGACCTGCTCGCTGTCCTTGAGGTACGTCGGCCCGAACTGCGGCAGCAGCGTGATCAGGAAGGGCCGCACCATGAGCGCGTCACGCCGCTCCCCCGCGGGCACGAACTCGGCGATCAGGTTCATCAGGGCCCGCGCCGAGTCGAAGCGCAGGGTGTAACTCCCGGTCTTCGTCACGTGTTTGCCGTCGTCGCGGCCCACCAGGTAGTAGCAGGTGTGGTCGCCGACCACGGAGACGCCGTCGGCCCGTAGATAGGCCTCCATGGTGAACAGCGCGTCCTCGCCGGTCCACAGCGACTCGTCGAAGCGCATCCCGTGCCGTTCCAGAAGCGCGCGGCGGAAGAGTTTCTGCGCGCTCAGGGTGAACTTGATGCTGGAGGAGAAGACGTCGGTGCGCTCCAGGGTCTCCCAGGCGATCCGCGGCGCCGAGCGGTTGATGCCCTCGATCCTGCCCAGGACCACGTCCGTGCCGTTGCGGTCGGCCGCCGCGACCATCCGCTCGAGCGCCTCAGGACCGAGCCGGTCGTCGGCGTCCAGGAAGAACACGTACCGCCCGGCGGCCTTGCCGAGGCCGACGTTGCGCGGGCCGCTGGGGCCGCCGGAGTTCTGCTGGCGGATCACCGTGACCGGCATGGCCGCGCGCTCGGCGAACCGCTCCAGGTAGTCCCCCGTCCCGTCCGTCGAGCCGTCGTCGACCGCGATGACCTCGATCCGCTCAGCCCCGATGGTCTGGGCCTCGACGGACGCGAGGCACTCGACCAGGTAGGGCATCGCCTCGTAGGCCCCGATGACGACGCTCACATCAGGCTGCGCCACGGTCACGTTTCCCCCTTGTCACAGGAAGTTCCCCCTCAGTCGGCTCGTTCGTCAACTTCTAGACGGACGACCGCTCGGGGCGGTTGCCTGGACATACGTAAGAAGGGCCCGGTTTTCGAGGATCACTCCTCGAAAACCGGGCCCTTCTCACCTGTTTCACACGGTCGGTGGCTGCGGGGCCGGCTGTGGGGCGGACAGCGCGTCCGAGAGTTCGTCGGCGCCGGGGATTCCGGCCGCGGAGGCACGGGACTCCTGGCCGAGGTTGCGGGTGTCGGCCTTGAGGGCCAGCTCCTTCACCGCGGTGTTGAACTGCTCGATGGAGGTGGGCACGTCAGGACCGAGGAGGTACTGCTTGAGTTCCTTGCGGTCCTCGGCCAGCGGGTCCGCCTTCGGATCGCGTACGGCGGCCAGCAGCTCGCCCATCCGAGCGGCCTTGTTGTTGAGGATCACCGCGGCGCGCACGGCGGTGTTCTGCCGCTTGAACTCCTCCACGCCCAGTTCGGCGGAGTCGGTGACCGCGTACGGCTTGCCGCTCGCGATGAAGTCGGAGACGACGGAGGAGATGTCGGAGACCATCGCGTCGGAGACGTTGAAGCAGTCGAACAGGCGCGGCTCGGCGCCCTCGATGACGCGGTGCTCCCACTCCGGGAAGGAGCGCCAGTAGGCCTCGTTCCACTCGCCGCGCAGCCGGGCGACCTCCTCGTACCGGTCGACGTCGACGACGCCGTCCCGGGTGGCCTCGGCCTCGTCGGCCTTGTCGCCGCCGACGCCGACCAGCTCGGCGATCCGGGCCTCGATGCGAGCGAGGTCGGCCTTCGCCTTCTCCTGCCCGGCCGCGTCGGCGGTGAAGCGGGAGTCGGCGGCGCGCTCGGCGGCGGCCTTCTCCACCAGGGCGACGATGCGCCGGTGGGCTGCGGCGGCCTTCGGCAGGACCGTGCCCGTGAAGGGGTGCGGCTTGTACAGGACACGCACCGGCGGGTCGGCCTTGATCAGCTTCTTCACGATGTTCTCGCCGGCGAGCATGATCGAGGTGTTGCCCGGGTCACCGTCCCAGCCTTCCCAGGTGGGGGCGTAGAGCACGGTCGGGACGCGGCCCTCCGGCACGCCCTCCCAGCCCCGGATCGGCGCGAGCTGCGGGCGGCCGACCTCGACGATGTCCTCGTCGCGGACGCCGACGTCGGCGATGGCGTAGCGGTCGCGGCCCGCGCGGCCGGCGGTCCACACCTCGTCGTAGGCCTTGCTGAACGGGTTGACACTGGCCAGCTTGTCGCTGTCGCCGTGACCGATGAAGACGTGCTTCATGGTGGGCACGCGCAGCAGGTGGATGTTCTTGCCGACGTTCGCGGCGTACAGCGCGACCCGTACCGTGGACAGGTCCATGTTCATCAGGTGCACCCCTCCGGGCACGCAGATGACGGGGACCGTGGTGGGCGCGAGGTTCTGCAGGATGACCCGCTCGCGCAGGATGATCAGCGGCCGGGAGTCCAGCTGCTCCATGGTCTCCAGCCACATGTTGACCTGGTAGGCGGAGTCCTTGGAGCCGGAGAAGTACAGCACCGTCTCCGGCTTGTACTCGCGCAGCCAGTCGTCGACGGCCACCAGGACCTTGTCGGCGTTCGGCGGGATCTTGCCGCCGCGGACGTACGGCAGGAGCGCCAGGACGTACAGGCTGCCCAGGCCGAGGGTGAGGCCGATGCCGATGAAGCCGGCCACGGAGGAGCCCGCCTCGGCGGAGATCAGTATGCCGACGACGGCCGCGAGGTCGAGGTGGAGCATCTTCTCGGCCGACCGGTCGAGCAGGCCCAGCGGCGGCGCGTCCGGGATGTTGATCCGCGACTTCAGGTCGACGTTGCGGGTGGCGACCGGCATCCGGCGGCGGTTGCGGATCAGCGTGACCACGGCGCCGTGCGGTGCCTGGAGGCCGTAGAACGCGATGAAGCAGCCGATCGCGCCGTAGTAGATCAGGTTGTTCGCGAGGTCCAGCCGGGCCAGCAGCAGGATCAGCAGCAGCTCCCGGATCAGGAAGCGGATCGAGAGACCGGCTCTCACCTTGCTCAGCCGGTTGACCAGATAGCTGCCCTTGCGGTGCAGGTAGTGGTCGGCCAGGTACGTCACGGCGGCCGCTGCCGCGAAGGCGTAGACGCTCGGGATGAGCGCGGCCACCATGATCGCCGGGAAGCCCAGCATCAGGAGGACCGCTGCGGCCAGCTCCGACGCGCTGCCCACCCGGGCGACGCGAATAGCGGTGGATATCACGTAAAACCTGCTCTGGGAGGGGAAGTGCCGGTTTTGTTCTTTACGGATTCAGGCCCCTGCGAACGCCGGTCAATGCACTGCATTAACGCCGGAAAGCAGAGGCCTGAATAACGGAAGGCTAATTGTGGTCGATTATTACACGCCGTCCTGACGGTCCAACACCGAGGCCAGCGCCTGGTCGAAGCCGGTGGCCTCGGCGGCACCCGCCGTCGGGTCCTGCTGGCGTACGTCGATGACATGGCCGGTGAGCTCGGAAAGGAGCACGTCCAGCGAGGTGCGGGCCACCGCCTCGGAGGACAGCAGCGAGCCCGCGGGCTCCTGGCCGAAGGCCTTGGTGCGCATCGGCGTGGCGGTGCGCTCCGGGTTGATGCAGTTGACGCGGACACCGTCACCGGCCCACTCGTCGGACAGGGCCTGGGTGAGGTTCACCATCGCGGCCTTGGTCGAGGAGTACAGGCTGTACTCGGCGCGGCCGCGGGTGTAGCTGCTGGAGGTGTACAGCAGCAGCTGGCCCTTGGTCTCGGCGAGGTACTTGTAGCTCGAACGTGCGATCTGCACCGGCGCCAGGTAGTTGACCTTCAGCGCTTCCTCGATGGTCGCGTTGTCGGTCTCGGCGAGCTTGCCGATGCGCAGCACACCGGCGGTGTTGACGACGTAGTCGATCCGGCCGGTCTCCGCGTACGCCTTGGACAGCGCGTCGTCGACCTCCTCCGGGTTCTCGACGTGGGTGCCGGTGGTGGAGCGGCCCAGCGGGTACACCGTGGCGCCGTAGGACTCGGCGAGTTCGGAGATGTCCTTGCCGATGCCGTACGAGCCACCGAAGACGACGACGGTCTTGCCGGTGAGCAGCTGGCGGTACGCCTCGTCGCCGTTCTGCTCGGGGGCCGCCGTGGAGGCGAGCTGGAAGAGCTTGTCGGCGATGAAGACGTCGACCGGCTGGGTGACCTTCATGTTGTACTCGTCGCCCGCGACGACGTGGATCGGCACGTCCGGCAGGTACTTGAGCACGACCGAGCAGTCGTCCGTGGCCTGGAAGTTGGGGTCGCCGGCGGCGACCTCGTAGGCGCGGCGGATGGTGGAGAGCTTGAAGGCCTGCGGGGTCTGGCCGCGGCGCAGCCGGGAGCGGTCCGGGATCTCCGTGATGAACTCGCCGTCCTGGCCGTGCGTGCGGGTCACGATGATGGTGTCCGCGGACGGGATGGCCACGTCGACGGCCTCGTAACGCTCCAGCGCCACCACGCAGTCGTCGATGACGCGCTGCGAGAGCAGCGGGCGTACGGCGTCGTGGAAGAGGACGTTGAGGTCCTCGCCCTGCGCCAGACCCTCGCCGAGGGCCTCGATGGCGCGCTCGGTGGTCTCGTTCCGCGTGGAACCGCCCTCGATGATCTTCTTGACCTTGGTGAACCCGGCCTTGGCGACGATCTTCTCGACGTCGGGCACGTAGCCCGGCGCCATCAGCACGATGATGTCGTCGATCGAGTCCGCCTTCTCGAAGGTGGTCAGGGTGTGCTCGATGACTGCCTTGCCGGCGATCTTCAGCAGCTGCTTGGGGATCGAAAGACCCACCCGCTGGCCGGTACCACCGGCCAGGATCACTGCGGTGGTACGGGGCTTGGCTATGTGCTGGGACACAGAGGACCTACCTTGGGGCGACAGGGAACGGGGAAATGGTCCCACTTGCGGTTACCGCAGTGCAAGGTGAGCGCCCTTCGCTGCATATGTACGCGCTACCTGGCATTCACCTTGCACTGCTGGTGACCGCCGGAACCCCGCCGAGAGCGCCCGCGGAATTGCTGTGAGTAACGGCACAGGACCCATACGTCCATGCAGGTGATCCGGGCCGCCGTCTCGGCGCCGATCCCGACGGGGGCCTCGACCGAGCGGGGTGGGGCTGCACAAATTCTTCATATGCATCACCGCCCCGTTTCGTACGAGTCTGGAATACAGCCCGTCCGGGAGGCCATTGCCGCGGAATTCCTTGTTAAGATTCCGCAGCATTTCGGTCTCGGCGAGGGTGAGGGACCGATGGGCGGTGCCGGGGACCGGCCGGAGCAGATTCCCGGACCCCGCTCGCGGTCGTCGACCCGACGACGGTGACCCGCTCGGTCCCAGCCGCCCGGGCCCACCGCGAGGGCATGATCTTCGCGAGCAGGCGCAGGGTGACCAGGACGTGCACCCGGTCGCCGCCGAGCTGCTCCACGATCCGCGCGGCGGTTGCGTCGTCCTCGGCGTCGGCGAAGAACGCGGGCCGGGAGCAGGCGGCCGGCGCGGCCTCCATGGGGTGCCGGGTGTGCGCGGGGAAGTCCCCGCCGTACGCGGAAAGTTGCTCCTCCGCGGCGAACAGCGCGCCCTGGATCGCGGTGGTCCCGGTCTTGCGCGGCCCGATGCGCGGCAGCCGACCGGGACATGGATGACGCCTGGGACACGGATGAGGCCCGGGACGCGGATGAGTCCCGGGCGCCGGTCACACTGGCTTCGCTCAGAACGGCTCGAAGTCGTCGAACTCCCGCTCCGCGTCGCGGTCCCGGCGGCGCTGTGCCGCGGGCCTCGGGGCCTCGAAGCGGTGGTCCTCGCCGCGCCGGCCCAGCATCTCCGCCCCGGCCGTCATCGACGGCTCCCAGTCGAAGACGACCGCGTTGTCCTCGGGGCCGATGGCGACGCCGTCGCCCGCGCGGGCCCCGGCCTTCATCAACTCCTCCTCGACACCGAGCCGGTTGAGCCGGTCCGCGAGGTAGCCCACGGCCTCGTCGTTGTTGAAGTCGGTCTGCCGCACCCAGCGTTCGGGCTTCTCGCCGCGCACCCGGAACAGTCCCTCGTCCTCGCGGGTGACGGTGAAGCCGGTGTCGTCGACGGCCTTCGGGCGGATGACGATGCGCGTCGCCTCCTCCTTGGGCTTCGCGGCCCGGGCCGTCGCCACCAGGTCCGCGAGCGCGAACGACAGCTCCCGCAGGCCGAGATGGGCGACCGCGGACACCTCGAAGACCCGGTATCCGCGGGCCTCCAGATCCGGCCGCACCATCTCCGCGAGGTCCTTGCCGTCCGGTACGTCGATCTTGTTGAGGACGACGATCCGCGGCCGCCGGTCGAGCCCGCCGTACTGCTTCAGCTCCTCCTCGATGACGTCGAGGTCGGAGACGGGGTCACGGTCGGACTCCAGCGTCGCGGTGTCCAGGACGTGCACCAGCACGCTGCACCGCTCGACGTGGCGCAGGAACTCGAGGCCCAGGCCCTTGCCCTGGCTGGCTCCGGGGATCAGTCCCGGCACGTCCGCGATGGTGTAGACGGTCGAACCGGCCGTGACCACACCGAGGTTGGGGACCAGCGTGGTGAAGGGGTAGTCCGCGATCTTCGGCTTGGCCGCGCTGAGCACCGAGATCAGCGAGGACTTGCCCGCGCTCGGGTAGCCGACCAGCGCCACGTCCGCGACCGTCTTCAGCTCCAGGACGACGTCCTGCAGGTCCCCCGGCTCACCGAGCAGCGCGAACCCCGGCGCCTTGCGCCTGGCCGACGCCAACGCCGCGTTGCCGAGCCCGCCGCGACCGCCCTGGGCGGCTACGTACGAGGTGCCGTGGCCGACCAGGTCGGCGAGGACGTTGCCCGCCTTGTCGAGGACGACGGTGCCGTCCGGGACGGGCAGCACCAGGTCCTGGCCGTCCTTGCCGGAGCGGTTGCCGCCCTCGCCGGGCTTGCCGTTGGTGGCCTTGCGGTGCGGGGAGTGGTGGTAGTCGAGCAGCGTGGTGACGGACTGGTCGACGGTGAGGATCACATCGCCGCCGCGTCCGCCGTTGCCGCCGTCGGGTCCGCCGAGCGGCTTGAACTTCTCACGGTGGACGGAGGCACAGCCGTGGCCTCCGTTACCCGCGGCGACGTGCAGCTCGACGCGGTCCACGAAGGTGGTCATGGGGGGTGCCTCCAGAAGAACGGGGATGTCTCTTACGTAACACGCGAAAGGCGGACCCGCCTTCCCGCACGGGAAGTGAGGTCCGCCTCGCGAAGCGTTCGGTCTGCGTCTAAGCCTGGGCGTCCAAGCCTGGGCTCAGGCGACCGGAACGATGTTCACGACCTTGCGGCCACGGTGGGTACCGAACTCCACCGCACCGGCCTGCAGCGCGAACAGCGTGTCGTCGCCGCCACGGCCGACGCCGGCGCCGGGGTGGAAGTGGGTGCCGCGCTGGCGGACCAGGATCTCACCCGCGTTGACGACCTGACCGCCGAAGCGCTTCACGCCGAGCCGCTGGGCGTTCGAGTCGCGACCGTTCCGGGTGGACGATGCGCCCTTCTTGTGTGCCATCTCTCCTCAGTCCCTTACTTCGCAGCCGCGGGGATCTCAGTGACCTTGATCGCCGTGTACTGCTGGCGGTGGCCCTGGCGACGGCGGTAACCCGTCTTGTTCTTGTAGCGAAGGATGTCGATCTTGACGCCCTTGTGGTGGTCCACGACCTCGGCCTGGACCTTGATGCCGGCCAGCACCCACGGGTCGCTGGTCACGGCGTCGCCGTCGACAACGAGCAGGGTCGAGAGCTCGACCGTGTCGCCAACCTTGGCGGTGGAAATCTTGTCAACCTCAACGATGTCGCCGACAGCAACCTTGTGCTGGCGGCCACCGCTGCGCACGATGGCGTACACGCGGATCTCACTCTCTCGCTCGGGAACGGCACCCCCGCAGTCCAGCCGTCCGGCACGCGGGCAGCCTCTCCGCGGCACTCTGTGCTACAGAGGAAGAGGTTTACGGGGATGTGGCGTGGCCTTGTCCACAGACACGCCGACGGTCAAGAGTACGGGGACGCGCCTGAGACGGTCAAACCAGGTCCGGACAGGCCGGGAGGACGGCGTTCCGGGGGGCCGGAAGCCGCCGCGTCTACCCGGATCGGCTGCCGTTACGCTGTGACCCCAGACATACACCCACGGGCCACCGGCCGTACACACCGTGGCCACACTACGCAGGGCTTCCGGACAGGAGACAGGTACAGCAGATGTCGATCAAGGTGAGCGTCATCATCCCGGTGTACAACCCGGGAAAGTACATCCAGCCCTGCATTGACTCGCTGGTGCGGCAGACCCTGCCCGCCGACGAGTTCGAAGTCCTGTTCGTGAACGACGGCTCGACCGACGACACCCCGGAGAAGCTCGAGGCCCTCGCGAAGGAGCACCCGCACTTCCGGGTCATAAGCATCCCGAACTCCGGCTGGCCCGGTAAACCCAGGAACATCGGTGTGGGCGAGGCGAAGGGCGAGTACGTCCAGTTCCTCGACCAGGACGACTACCTCGCCTCCGACGCCCTGCGCCGGCTCTACGAGATGGGCCACCGCAACGGCTCGGACATCGTCATCGGCAAGGTGGCCAGCAACTTCCGCGGCGTCCCGCACGGCGTCTTCCGGGTGGACCGCGAGAAGTGCACCATCCACAACGCCCCGCTGTACGACAGCCTCACCCCGCACAAGATGTTCCGCACGGAGTTCCTGCGCGAGAACAAGATCGCCTACCCCGAGGGCAAGCGGCGCCTGGAGGACCAGCTGTACATGATGGAGGCCTACTTCCCCGCGAAGGTCGTCTCCATCCTCGGCAGCTACACCTGCTACTACTACTCGAAGCGTGACGACGGCAACAACGCCGGCTCGGCCCGCATCGTCCCCTCCGGCTACTACGGCAACCTCCGCGAGGTCCTCGACGTCGTCGTCGCCAACACCGAGCCCGGCGACTTCCGCGACCTGCTGCTGCGGCGCTTCTACCGGGTGGAGATGCTCGGCCGGCTGAGCGAGCCCAGCGTCCTGAAGTACGACGAGGCCTACCTCGACGAGATGGTCGACGCCGTGAAGCCGCTGGCCGAGACCTACATGACCGACGGTGTGCACAACGGGCTCGGTGCGCTCGCCCGCGTCCGCTCCACCCTGCTGCGCCGCGACGACCGGCAGGGCCTGGTGCGCTTCGCCCGGCTGATGAGCTCCATCAAGGGCGCGGCCCGCCTGGAGGACGTGGCCTGGCAGAACGACGGCAAGTTCGCCGTCACCGTCAGCGCCCGCCTGGTCGTCGGCGACGACGCCGAGCCGCTGCGGCTGCTGCGCCGCGACGACCGGCTCCACCTGCACCCCGACCTCACCGAGGGCTACCTCAGGGAGGGCGAACTGGTCGACGTCACCGACGAGTTGGACGGCTTCAAGGCCGAGATGTCGCTGCGCAACCGGGAGACCGCGGTCGAGTGGCCGTGCGCCGCGAAGTACACGGCCGCCGTGCAGGACCTGGGCGACGGTGTGTGCGAGGTCGTGCTGCGCGGCACCGGCCAGGTCAGCCCCCAGGGCGTCAAGGGCCGCGGTCCGGTATCCCGCGGCTTCTGGGACATCTGGGTGCCGGTCCGCGGCCTCGGCGTGGTCCGCAAGGCCCGCCTCGGCGCCGACCGCGCGCCCCACGTCGACCAGGACTGCCGCCCGGCGCTCCTCGGCTCCCCCTCCCGCGCGGTCATCCCGTACTTCACCGACCCGCACGGCAACCTCACGCTCGACGTGGACCGCCGCAGCAAGAGGCTGGCCACGTACCTGGAGAACCGCCCCGTGCAGCGGATGCCCGGCGAGCGGCCGGAGCTGCGGCTCGACCTGTTCACCCGCGCGGTGACCGCCCCGTACAAGACCGACCTGGTCCTGACCTCCGACAGCGGCCGCTCCTACACGCTGCCCGGCGAGGTCCGTCCGGTCGCGGAGCGCGGGCACATCGTGCTGCCCGAGCGGGCGGCGGGCGTCCCCGCCGGGGAGTGGAGCCTCTCGGCGAAGCTGGACGGGGAGAAGAACGAGGCGCTCGACCTGTGCGAGGTGACGGTCCGCGGCAACGGCAAGGTGCAGATCAGCAGCGATCTGCCCGTCGTGGACCCGGAGCTCGTGCGCTCGGCGCTGGCCAGGCGGCGCAAGGAGAACGTCCGCCGCAGGCTGAGCGCCGTGGGCGGCCCCGTCGTCCGCCGGCTGCCCTCGCCGGCCCGCAAGAAGCTCCGGGGACTGGCGAAGAAGCTGGTCGGCTGACCGGCGTCACGGTCTCGACCCGGCGAACAAGCAAGAGGATGTGATCACCATGCGGGAGCTCGGCATCGCCGGCGCCTGGATACTCGAACCGAAGATCTTTCCGGACGCCCGCGGGAGCTTCCACGAGTGGTTCAAGGGGGGCGAGTTCGAGAAGGCCCTGGGCCACCCGCTGAACCTGGCCCAGGCCAACTGCTCGGTCTCCAGCCGCGGCACGCTGCGCGGCATCCACTTCGCGGACGTGCCGCCCAGCCAGGCGAAGTACGTCAAGTGCGTACGCGGCGCCGTGCTGGACGTCATCGTCGACATCCGCGTCGGCTCACCGACGTACAAGCAGTGGGAAGCGGTGCGTCTGGACGACGTGGACCACCACGCGGTCTACCTCTCCGAGGGGCTCGGGCACGCCTTCATGGCGCTGAGCGACGACGCGACGGTCGTCTACCTGTGCTCCGAGGGGTACGCCCCGCAGCGCGAGCACGGCATCCACCCGCTCGACGCGGAACTCGGCATCGAGTGGCCGTCCGGTCTGACGCCCGTCCTGTCCGACAAGGACGCCGCGGCGCCGACCCTGGCCGAGGCGGAGGCCCAGGGCCTGCTGCCGTCGTACGAGGACTGCCAGGCCTACTACGCGCAGCTGCGCGGCTGAGCCGGCCACCCCAGGGGGGCCTCGCGGATCCGTCCGCGAGGCCCCCCTGCGCGTGTCAGCCGACCGGCCAGGCGCCGCCGTACCCGCTCTTGATACCCGGCCCGAGATCCAGGGCGGAGGGGGTGAACGCGAGCAACAGGGATCCGCCGCGCCACACCCGGACCTGTCCCCGGTCCGCCACCACGAGTTCGGCCCTTCTGTCGCCGTGGTTGTACAGCAGCTCCGCCGAACCGCCGGGCACCGCCCCCGCCCCCTCGGTTGTCAGCCCCCCGGCGCTCCCCCTGAGCACGATGAGCTCCTCCGGCCCGGTCCGGGGCCGGACCGAGAACACCACGTCGGCGTAGCCGTCGCCGTCCGTGTCCCCGACCGCCGGTGCGGCGCCGAACGTGCAGGGCATGAAGGGGCCGCCGACCGGCAGGCCGGCGGTCTTCTCGGTGACGCGTGACGTCTTCAGCGTCCCGCCGTACAGGACGGACAGCCGGCTGCCCCCTTCCGGGACCATCTCGTCGCCGAGCATCTCGCAGGGGAGTCCGGCCACGACGTCGTCGTGGCCGTCGTGGTTCACGTCCACCGTGCGCAGGGAGGAACCGTAGAAGCCGTCGGGCAGCGGAGGTCCCTTGACCAGGTTCCCGTCAGCGCTCCCCCTGTACAGGACGGTGGCGCGGGCGACCGGCGCGTAGTCCGCGAGGATGGACCAGCTGACCAGCAGGTCGTCCTTGCCGTCGCCCGTGACGTCCCCCAGGGCGGCGGGCACCCCGACGGGGTACTGCGGGTCACTCGGCGTCAGGTCGAGGGAGGTCGTACGGCGCGGTGTGCCCTCGCGGCTGAACGGTCCCAGCAGGAGCCGGAAGGAGTTCTCGCCACGCGCCCCCTCCCCCGGACCGACGACCAGATCGGTGTGTCCGTCGCCGTTCACGTCCCCCGCGAGGGGCGCCGAACCCGTCAGCCGGGCCGCCGCGGCACCGGACAGCCCCTTGTCGCTGCCCCAGACGACGAAGAGCGTCTTCCGGCCCGCCTGGGTGACGAGATCGGCCCGCCCGTCGCCGTCGAGGTCGGCGGTCACCGTGGTGCCCGGGCTGCCGAAGGCGCCGCCCTCGCCCGCCTTGCCGAAACCCAGATCGTCCTGGGTGACGACCTGCGGTTTCCCGGTCCGGGGGCCGTGCGCCGATCCGCGCAGGACGGCCGCATACCCGGCGGCGTACTTCCCGTGCACGGTCGCGGTCGTGTCGCCGACCACGAGATCGCCGTACCCGTCCCCGTCGAAGTCGGACCGGACCCCCGGATGACGTGCCTTTCCCCCGTCCGGGCCGCCGGAACCGCAGGCGGACAGCAGCAGGAGCAGGACAGCGACCACGCCGAGCGCTCTTTTCATGCAACCTCGGACCGCCGACAGCGGTCCGAGGTTGCACAGGAACGGAGAGGGTCAGCCCCGCTCGGCCTTGAGCAGCGCGGGGAACGCCTCGGTGAGCGCCTCCCGCCAGTCACGGATCGGCGTGATACCGGCCGCGGCCCACCGGTCGTGGCCCAGCACGCTGTAGGCCGGCCGGGGGGCCGGGCGTACGAAGGCCTCGCTGGTGGTCGGACGGACCCGCTCGGGGTCGGCGCCGAGCCGCTCGAAGATGGCCCGGGTGAACCCGAACCACGTCGTCTCGCCGGAGCTGGTGCCGTGGTAGACCCCGGCCGGTGCGACGCCGGCCAGGGCGGCGCGGCCCAGTTCGTACAGCAGCGCGGCGAGGTCGGCGCTCCAGGTGGGCTGTCCGCGCTGGTCGTCGACGACGTCGAGGGTGTCCTTGACGCCCTCCAGCTTGATCATCGTACGGACGAAATTGGGGCCGCCGGCGCCGTAGAGCCAGGCGGTGCGGACCACGTAGCCGCGCTCCGGCAGGCTTTTCAGCACGGCCTGCTCGCCGGCCAGCTTGGTGCGGCCGTACGCGCTGCGCGGGGCGGTGGGGGCGTCCTCGGCGTACGGCTCGTCGGCGTCGCCGGCGAAGACGTAGTCCGTGGAGACGTGCAGCAGCACGGCCCCGCTGCGGGCGCAGGCCTCGGCGAGGTGGCGCGGGCCGTCCCCGTTGATCCGCAGCGCCTCGTCCTCACGGGTCTCGGCGTCGTCGACGGCGGTCCAGGCCGCGCAGTTGACGACGACGGAGGGCCGGTGCTCCTCGAGCGCCAGGATGACGGCGTCGGCGTCGGTGAGGTCCAGGGCCGCCCGGTCCAGCGCGACGGCCGTCTCCCCGGCCTCGGCCAGCCGGGCCAGGACGTCCTGGCCCAGCATCCCGCCCGCGCCCGTGACCAGCCAGGTGCGGTCGCCGCTCACAGCGCCGCCCGCTCCTTCAGCGGCTCCCACCAGGCGCGGTTGTCGCGGTACCACTGCACGGTCTCCGCGAGGCCCTGCTCGAAGCTCTTGCGGGGCTCGTAGCCGAGCTCCTCACGGATCTTGGTGCAGTCGACGGAGTAGCGGCGGTCGTGGCCCTTGCGGTCCTGGACGTACTCGACGCTGGTGTCCCAGTCCGCGCCGCACGCCTTCAGCAGCAGCTCGGTCAGCTCGCGGTTGGACAGCTCGGTGCCGCCGCCGATGTTGTAGACCTCACCGGGACGGCCCTTGGTGCGCACCAGCTCGATGCCCTGGACGTGGTCGTCGATGTGCAGCCAGTCGCGGACGTTGCCGCCGTCGCCGTACAGCGGGACCTTCTTGCCGTCGAGGAGGTTGGTCACGAACAGCGGGATGACCTTCTCGGGGAAGTGGTGGTGCCCGTAGTTGTTGGAGCAGCGGGTCACCCGCACGTCCAGCCCGTGGGTGCGGTGGTACGACAGCGCGATCAGGTCGCTGGAGGCCTTCGCGGAGGAATAGGGCGAGTTGGGCTGGAGCGGGTGCGTCTCGGGCCAGGAGCCCTCGTCGATGGAGCCGTAGACCTCGTCCGTGGAAATGTGCACGAAGGTCTTGATCCCGGCGCGGTGCGCGGCGTCGATCAGCGTGTGCGTGCCCACCACGTTCGTGCGGACGAACTCCGCGCCGCCGTCGATGGAGCGGTCCACGTGCGACTCGGCGGCGAAGTGCACCACCTGGTCGTGCTCGGCCATCAGCTTGCCGACGAGCTCGACGTCGCAGATGTCGCCCTGCACGAAGGAGAAGCCGGGGTGCTCGCGCACCTCGTCGAGGTTGGCCGGGTTGCCCGCGTACGTCAGCTTGTCCAGCACGGTGATCGCGACGTCACCGGGGCCCTCGGGGCCGAGGAGCGTACGGACGTAGTGCGAGCCGATGAAACCGGCACCGCCGGTCACCAGGATCCGGGTGGCGGGGGATGTCATGAAGAGATCTGCACCTTGCTGTGATCACCGAGCACGAGCCGGTGGGCCGAAGGGTTACGGGGAGCGGGCGTCACCTCGACGTCCCGCCCGATGAGCGAGGCCTCCACCCGGCGCACGCCGGTCACGGACGAGCCGCGCAGCACAATGGAGTACTCGATTTCGCTGTCCTCGATCCGGCAGTCCTCGGACACGGAGGTGAAGGGGCCGATGTACGCGTTCTCCACCACCGTACCGGCGCCGACGATGACGGGGCCCACGATCCGGCTGCCACTGACGCGCGCGCCGGCCTCGATCCGCACCCGGCCGATGATCTCGCTGTCATCGCTCACCGTGCCCTCGGTCACCGGCTCCACGGTCTCCAGGACCGAGCGGTTGACCTCCAGCATGTCGGTGACGTTGCCGGTGTCCTTCCAGTAGCCCGAGATCGTGGTGGAGCGGACGTCGCGCTTGTCGTCGATCAGCCACTGGATGGCGTGGGTGATCTCCAGCTCGCCGCGCCAGGAGGGCTCGATGGAGCGGACGGCCTCGTGGATGGCCGGGGTGAAGAGGTAGACGCCGACGAGCGCCAGATCGCTCTTGGGCACCTTCGGCTTCTCCTCCAGGCCCACGACCCGGCCATCGGCGTCGAGCTCGGCGACACCGAAGGAGGTGGGGTTGGGCACCTGGGTGAGCAGGATCTGGGCGTCGGGCCGCTCGGCGCGGAACTCCTCCACCAGGCCGGTGATGCCGCCGACGATGAAGTTGTCGCCGAGGTACATGACGAAGTCGTCGTCGCCGAGGAAGTCCTGGGCGATGAGCACGGCGTGCGCGAGGCCCAGCGGTGCTTCCTGAGGGATGTAGGTGACCTCGATCCCGAACCGGGAGCCGTCCCCCACCGCCTCGCGGATCTCGTCCGCGGTGTCGCCGACGACGATGCCGACCTCGCGGACGCCGGCCTCGGCGATGGCCTCGAGGCCGTAGAACAGCACCGGCTTGTTGGCGACGGGCACCAGCTGCTTGGCCGAGGTGTGGGTGATCGGACGGAGACGGGTACCCGCTCCCCCGGATAGCACGAGAGCCTTCACTTATTGGTCCCCATCACTGCACTCTTCGCTGGACCGAAAAGCCCAACTTGTCTGAATTTAAGGTTAACTTTGAGAAGCATCATAACCTTGCCCGCACTCCTCCGGTTCACCGTGGGTACTGACCGGGCCGTCAGAAGCCACCCAAACGCGATCCGTCCCCGGTCCGAGGACCGGGGACGGATCGCGTTGTCGGCAGGCCGGGCTGTCAGCCCTCGTCCGCCGCCGTGGAGACGGACGACACCGGCCGCTGTTCGGCGGCCGTCGTCTTCTTCGCCGCCTTCTTGGCGGTCGTCTTCTTGGCGGCGGTCTTCTTCGCAGCCGTCTTCTTGGCCACCGTCTTCTTGGTGGCGGCCTTCTTCGCGGTGGCCTTCTTGGCCGTCTTACGGGCCGTCTTCTTGGCCGGAGCCGTGTCCTGGGCGCCGTCCTCGGCGGCCGGGGCCTCCGTGGCCGACGGAACGACCACGACGGCCGTCTCCTCGGGCGCGGTGGGCGCGGTCTCCTTGCGCACCGCACGGCGGCGCGGACGGGCCGGAGCGGCACTCTCGGCGGGCGCCCCGGCCTCCTGCTCGGCAGCCGCGGGAGCCTCGGCCGCGGGTACGGTCACGGTCTCGCTGACGGTCACCACCGCCGCCTCGGCCCCGGCCGGCGAACCGGCGGGCGCCGACACCTTGCGGGTGGCGCGACGGCGGGTACGGCCCTTGGGCGCGGCCTCCTCGGCCGGCTCGGCGCCGACCACCGGGTCCTCCGCGGCGACGGGCCGGGCCTGCGCCTCGGCGGCCGTCTCCGGCTGCACGGGCCGCTCGGCCTCCACCTCGGCCGGCACGACCTGGGCGGTGGGCACATCGGCCACCTCGGTGTCGGACGCGGCCTTGACGGCGTCGGCGCGCCCGGCGCCCTTGCCGTCGGCCGCGTCGGACCGCTCCGTCTCCGGGCGGGTCCGACCCTGCGGCGCGCCCGCCGGGGCCGAGGCCCGCCGGCTCGTCCGGCGCCGGGTGCGGCCACCACGGGACACCGCGGCCTCCGCCTCGGCGACGCTGCTGTACAGCTCCTCGTCCGGCTCGAAGACCGGCGCGGGCAGCTCGACCGGCTCGGCGGCCTCGGCGGCGATCTCCGCCGCGGTCTCGATCTCCGGCTCGACGGCCTCGCCGCTCTCCACGACCACCGCGGCGGTCTCGTGCACGTGCTCCTGCTCGTGCCCGTCACCACCCCGGCCGCGCTTCTTGCGCTTGCCGCCGCCACCGGCGGAGGACGGCTGCTCCATGTGGACGATGACACCGCGGCCGTTGCAGTGGACGCAGGTCTCGGAGAAGGACTCCAGCAGCCCCTGCCCGACCCGCTTGCGGGTCATCTGCACGAGGCCCAGCGAGGTCACCTCCGCGACCTGGTGCTTCGTACGGTCCCGGCCCAGGCACTCCAGCAGGCGCCGCAGCACCAGGTCCCGGTTGGACTCCAGCACCATGTCGATGAAGTCGATCACGATGATGCCGCCGAGATCGCGCAGCCGCAGCTGGCGGACGATCTCCTCGGCCGCCTCCAGGTTGTTCCTGGTGACCGTCTCCTCGAGGTTGCCGCCCTGACCGGTGAACTTGCCGGTGTTGACGTCGATGACGACCATCGCCTCGGTCCGGTCGATCACCAGCGAACCGCCGCTGGGCAGCCAGACCTTGCGGTCCAGCGCCTTGGCGAGCTGCTCGTCGATCCGATAGGTGGCGAAGACGTCGACCTCGCTGGTCCACTTCTGCAGCCGCTCGACGAGGTCCGGCGCCACGTGGGACACATAGCCGTGGACGGTCTGCCAGGCCTCGTCACCGCTGACGATGACCTTGGAGAAGTCCTCGTTGAAGATGTCCCGCACGACCCGGACGGTCATGTCCGGCTCGCCGTACAGCAGCGTCGGGGCGTTGCCGTTCTTCGACTTCTTCTGGATGTCCTCCCACTGCGCCTGCAGCCGCTCGACGTCACGGCGCAGCTCGTCCTCGCTCGCCCCCTCGGCGGCGGTGCGCACGATGACGCCCGCGTCCTCGGGGACGATCTTCTTGAGGATGGTCTTCAGCCGTGCGCGCTCGGTGTCGGGCAGCTTGCGGCTGATGCCGGTCATCGAGCCCTCGGGGACGTACACGAGGTAGCGGCCCGGGAGGGAGACCTGGCTGGTCAGACGGGCGCCCTTGTGCCCGATCGGGTCCTTGGTGACCTGGACGAGCACGGACTGCCCGGACTTCAGGGCGGACTCGATGCGGCGCGGCCCGTTGGCCATGCCCAGCGCCTCGAAGTTGACCTCACCGGCGTAGAGCACCGCGTTGCGGCCCTTGCCGATGTCGATGAAGGCGGCCTCCATCGACGGCAGCACGTTCTGCACCTTGCCCAGGTACACGTTGCCGACGTACGAGGTCGACTGCTCCTTGTTGACGTAGTGCTCGACGAGCACGCCGTCCTCCAGGACGCCGATCTGCGTGCGCTCACCGCTCTGCCGGACGACCATCACCCGCTCGACGGCCTCACGACGGGCCAGGAACTCGGCCTCGGTGATGATCGGGACGCGCCGGCGCCCCTGCTCCCGTCCTTCGCGACGCCGCTGCTTCTTGGCCTCGAGACGGGTCGAACCCTTGATCGACTGCACCTCGTCGGACGGCTCCGACGGCTTACGGGGCTCGCGTACCTTGACGACGGTGCGCTCGGGGTCGCCCTCGCCGGGCTCGGTGTCGACGGAGGAGTCACCGGCGCGACGGCGACGACGACGGCGACGGCGGCTGCTGGCGCTGGACCCGCCGGCCTCGTCGTGGGCCTCGTCGTCCTCTTCCTCCTGCTCGGCGGTGTCCTCGGCGTCCTGCGCGGCCTGCTCGGCGGCGAGCTCGTCGGACTCCTCCGACTCGTCCTCGCCCCCGGCCTCGGCGGACTCGCCGCGACGGCGACGACGGCCACCGCGCCGACGACGGCGCCGCGACCCGGTCTCCTCGGCCTCGTCCTCACCGTCACCGGCGCCCTCGGCCGACTCCTCGGCCTCCTCCGTCTCGTCGTCCTCGACGACGGCCGGCGTCTCGACCTCGGCGGTCTCACCCCGGCGGCGACGGCGACGGCGCGTACCGGCGGGCTGCTCCTCGGCAGGCTCCTCGACCTCTTCGACGGCCTCGGCGGCCTCCGCGGCAGCGGCAGCGGCGGCCCGCTGCGGGGTCTGGAACTGCGGCTCGGTGAACACGGGCGCCTGGAACACGGCCACGGCGGGGCGAGCGGGCTTGCGCGGTCCCTCGTCCTCACCGGCCTCGCCGGACCGGGCAGGCTCGGAGAACCCAACGGCGGCCCGCCGGACCACCCGACGCCGGGCGCGGCGCGGGGAGGCGTCGTCGTCGGCCTGGGCGGCGGGGGCCTCGGGGGTACGCGCGGCGGATCCCTCGGGAGCAGCGACGGCCTCGGGGGCGGCGGAGCCTCCGGCGGCCTGACCGGCGGTGTCCGCGCTGACCGAGCTTTCTGCGGTCTCGGCGGTCTCGGCGGCCGCGGACGTCTCGGCGGCCGCGGACGTCTCGGCGTCCGTACCACCGGCAACGGACGTTTCGGCGTCAGGCGCGGACACGCGGCGGGTGGCCCGACGGCGGGTACGGCGCGGAGCCGTGTCCTCAGCGGGCGTCTCGGCGACCTCGGCAAGGGCCGGCGCCTCGACGGGCTCGCTCTCCTGCGCTGCCGCGGCGGCCTCCCCGGCGCCCTCGGCGGAATCCGCCGGCACCACGCTCTGGGCCGTCGCCGCGGACGTCGGCACCCCGGCGGGCGCGGACACGCGGCGCGTGGCACGGCGACGCGTGCGCGGCGGGGCGGCGTCCTCGTCGGACGCGACGGCCTCGGACTGCTCGGCGGCGGCAGCCGTGGCCTCCTGTGAAGCGGGCGCCGGAGCGGCGGGCACCACGGTCTCGGCGGCCTCGGCCGACGCGGGGGCTGCGGCAGGCGCGGAGGCACGGCGGGTCGCACGGCGGCGCGTACGCGCGGCGGGCGCGGGAGCCTCGGGCTCCTCTGCGGTCACGTCGGCGCCGGAAGTCTCAGCGGTCTCCGCCGCCTCGACAACCTCAGCGGCCTCCTCGCCCTCCTTGACCTCTTCGGCCACGGAGACCTCTTCGGCCACGAGGTTCTCGGTGCTGGCGGCCGGTATGGCCGGCGTGGTGATCTCCTCCGGCGTCCCGGCGGCCGCGACCGGCGGTCCCGCGGGGCGTGAAGCGGCACGGCGCCGACGACGCGGCGGCAGGGTGTCGCTGGGGGTGTTCAGGTCTTCGGAACCCTCGGTGGGTTCGGTCGGTTCGAGCATGCGGGCTTGTCTCCCGTCAGGCTCCCGGGCGCCGCGCCTGGCCCGGCGTCGATGACTCGATCGCCGTTGACGTCCGCGGCTCGCGCTGTGCGCGGTGCCGCCGTCCGGGGCGCGGGCGCCGCACGGGAGCTCTCTGTGTCCTGTCTCGCCGGTTCCGTACACCCTGTTGGGTACGGCCTGGCGAAAGTCTTCTGGTCGGTGCGCTGCCCGACCCAGGTGGCTCCCGAGTACGAGGGCGACGCTACGACGTCCGTCCTTCGCGGGACCTTCCTTACGCCGGCGCCTTCGCGGCGGCAGCGGAATCGGCCACCAGGGCCGTCGCCGCCTCGCGGTCGGGCGCGAGCGGGTCGGTCACCGTGCCGGTCTCTTCATCGAGCAGCCCCTGCGCCAGCCTGGTCACCGCTGCGGGGACCGGCGGCGCCAGGTCGGCCACGGCGCGGAGACCGGACAGGACGTCGTCGGGTCGTACGGCAGGCGTCACGTGCCGAACAACCAGCCGCAGTATCGCACAGGGCTGGTCGGTCGGCCTATCAGCCGGATCACTATGCGTTTCGAGGTGTACGACCGCGGAGCGGGCGTCGAAGGTCCGCACACCGTTCTTCGTCGTCCGCTGGACCTCGACGGCCCCGGCGGAGTTGAAGGCGGTGACGGCCCGCTCGGCCTCCTCGGGCCGTATGCCGTCCAGCCTGAGCTCCCACACGGAAGCGGTCAGCCGGTCGGCGAGACCGGAGGTCCGCGCCTCGACGGCGTCGACGACGTCGAGCCCGGCGGGCAGCGACTCGTCGAGCAGGACCCTGAGCTTCTCCGGGTCCCGCGCCTCGGTGAGGGCGATCTCCAGATACTCCGCCTCACTGCCCGTGCCGGTGGGTGCGGCATTGGCGTACGACACCTTCGGATGCGGCGTGAACCCCGCCGAGTACGCCATCGGCACCTCGGCACGGCGCAACGCACGCTCGAAAGCGCGCTGGAAGTCACGGTGGCTGGTGAACCGGAGGCGGCCGCGCTTGGTGTAGCGCAGTCGGATGCGCTGCACCGCGGGTGCGGGCGGCGGGCCTTCGGGCTGTCGCTTGCCCAGTGTCGTTCAGTCCTTCGTGAGAGCGGTCGTACTGCTACCTAGAGTACGTGTCTCGGCGCCCAGAGGTTCCCGCCGGTCCACGGAGGGGATTCGCGCGCGCTCGCCGAACAGCATCCGCCGGACGTCGGCCCGGGCCTGCCGTACCGACTCGCGGGCCGAGGCCAGCGCTTCGCGCGCCACCCGTCCCACACCGCGGGCCACCGCGGCGACCGGCCGCAGCACGACGTCCCGCACGATCTGTCCGAGGGGTGTGAGCACGGTCCGCCAGAACCATCGCACGGGCTCCACGAAGATCCACCGCAAGAGGGTCCCGAGCGCACGCCCCACGGCGAGCGAGACGCGCCCCGCGACCCTCCAGGCGTGCCCCAGCGCGTCCCCCACCTCACGCCCGACGACGGCGAGGACCCGGCCCACGGGAGCGAGCACCCAGCGCCACAGCGCGAGGGCGGGCAGCACGATCAGCACCCGGCCGACCCAGTACAGAACGGTCCCGACCCCCGAAAGCACCAGGCCCAGGCCTCGTACGAGCCCGGCCGCACACCACACGACCGCCCGTCCCAGCGGCACCAGCACAGGCAGCAGCCCGCGCGCGTACACCCACGCCAGGGCGTCCCGCACAGCCCGCCCGAGGGGAACCACCACGGACTGACCCAGCCACACCATGGGCACCACGACAATCACGTTCCCGAGCCACCCGAGCACCCGCCCGACCGGCACGACGACGTATCGCCACAGCCCCACCAAGGGCCATACGAACAGGGCCCGACCGACCCACGCCAGCACCCGCCCGACCGGCCGCAGCACGGTGTCCCGCAGGAACCTTCCGGCGACGACGAGCGCGTCCCACACCATCCGCAGGGGCACGACCAGCACGAACACGACGATCCGCACCGGCGCCCGAAGCGCCACCACGAGACAGCCTTCGGGTTCCCGAGACTGCGGCGCCCGCTGCTCCAGATCCATACCTGCGTAGACGCGCCCGGGCGCGCCACGGATGCAGCCGGTCTCGGCGGACCACGGACATCGCCCTCACTGCGGCGGCGCCACCCCGGACCCGAGCGAGCCGACGAACCCGTCGAGCCGCGCCACGACCCGCCGCAGCACCTCCACCGATCCCGCGACGTCGTCACCGAGCTCGAGCGAGTGATCCGCCGAGGGCACTTCCAGCACGTCGTGCGCCAAGCGGCCGGCGACCCCCGAGTCCCACATCCTGTCCGCGGTCCCCCCGACGAGGAGGGTCGGCGCATGAGTCCGCCGAAGGGAACGCACCACATGCTCGAGCGTCAGAACGGGCGTGAGCCAGACCGCCGGAAGATTCCGCTCAGCCGCGACACCGGATCCGAGCGAGCCCAGGGACTTCCCGACCAGCAGCCCGCAGGCGCCGCCCTCCGCCTCGACAGCCCCCGCGACCTGCCCCTCCACCCACGCGACCCGCTCCTCGACGCTGAACTCCGAGAAATCCCCGGGAATCCGCCACCACACCTCCTGAACCGTCCACCCGTGGCTCAGCAGCACGGCCCGAGCGAAGTGCAGCAGTGGCCTTGCGGGCGAGTAACCAACCCCCGGAACGACGACCGCGACCCGGTCGGAGGCGCCGGCGTAGCGAGTGGGGACACCGAAGGACGATGAATCGGGCATCCCCGCAGGCTACTGGCGGCCGGTCCCCCGACTCGGCGCATGCTTCACCGATCAAGCGCAAGGCTCCGCCTGCGTCAGGTGAGGGCGGTGCCCGGCTGATGCGGGCCCAGTTGCGGACCAGTTCCACGTAGCGCGCAGAGAATCAGCGCGTGCACCGCGACCACCTGCGACAGCCACTCCCCGGCTCGGCCTTTCCTTCCGACGGACAGTGTAAAAAGGGTCGTTTCGTGTCGAAGGACGATGGGGACCCGCACCCAACGCCGTCGGAGCGCTGAAGCTCGGCCCAGCGGGCCGGCGGCCCAAACCACCGTTCCGCCGACCCGGTTGAACGGCCCGCAGAGACGTGCCGGAGCCACGTCCCCGTCCTGGCGCTTCCGAGAATCGGCTCTTTGTGCGCCCCATCATCGCCGTGCCGCCGTCATGCCGCGGCACCGAGGGAAGTCATCATGAAAGCAGCGGTATATGAAGGACCGCGTACGGTCACGGTGAAGGACGTACCGGACGCGAAGATCGAGCATCCCTGCGACATCATCGTCAAGATCACCACCACCAACATCTGCGGTTCGGACCTGCACATGTACGAGGGCCGCACCTCTTTCGAGCCCGGCCGCACCCTGGGACACGAGAACATGGGCCAGGTCGTGGAGGTCGGCCCGGCCGTCCGCAAGGTCCAGGTCGGCGAGTACGTGGTGCTGCCCTTCAACATCGCCTGCGGCTTCTGCAAGCAGTGCGAGCGGGGTCTGACCAACTACTGCCTGACCATGCAGCCGGAACCGGCTCTCGCGGGAGCCGCCTACGGATTCGCCGACATGGGCCCCTACCAGGGCGGCCAGGCGGAACTGCTGCGCGTGCCCTACGGCGACTTCAACGCGCTGCGCCTGGGCGAGGACGCCGCCGAGCGGCAGACCGACTACGTGATGCTCGCCGACATCTTCCCCACCGGCTATCACGCCACCGAGATGGCCAACGTCAAACCCGGCGACCAGACCATCGTCTTCGGGGCCGGTCCCGTCGGGCTGATGGCGGCCTACTCCGCTCTGCTCAAGGGCGCCGGCCGCGTCTGGGTGGCCGACCACCAGCCCGACCGGCTGCGCAAGGCGGAGGAGATCGGGGCCATCCCCATCAACACCGCCGAGCAGAACCCGGCGGAGGTCGTCAAGGAGGCCACCCTCGGTCTGGGCGCCGACAACGGTTGCGAATGCGTCGGCTACCAGGCACACGACCCCGAGGGTAAAGAGGACGCCGGCCTCACGCTCAACGGCCTCATCGACTCGGTCAGGTTCACGGGCGACATCGGCGTGGTGGGCGTGTTCCTGCCCCAGGACCCCGGCGGCGAGGAGGCCCAGGGGGAGCTGGAGGCGCAGGGAAAGATCCCGATCGACTTCGGATGGATGTGGTTCAAGGGCCAGCGCATGGGCACCGGACAGGCGCCGGTGAAGAAGTACAACCGGGCGCTGCGAGACCTGATCGCCGGCGGGAAGGCGAAGCCGAGCTTCGTCGTCTCCCACGAACTCAGCCTGGACGAGGCCCCCACCGCCTACGAGCACTTCGACGCCCGTGACGAGGGCTGGACCAAGGTGGTTCTGCATCCCAACGGACACGGCAACGGCCACAAACAGTAAGGCGACCAAAGACGTTGGCATGCCCGCTCCCGGACCGGGCCGGCTGACCGGTGACGTCCACCCCCGGCTTCGGTCCGGGGTGGACGCGCAGCCGTCGCCTGACCTCCCGTCATACCTGGGCGGCGGCGATCGCCCGATCCCGGCCCGGTAGAACGGACAGCTGACCCCGTCGCCCAGCCTGACGCGCGCCCACGGGCCAGACCGGAGCCGCACCCCCTCGTGAAGTCAGGTCACGGACTTGGGGGTTGACATCTGACAGGCCGTGGCGCGCTTCCCGTCCATGCCACGACCGGACGACCGCGCCGCCGGTTCAGTGGCAGGAGCTGAGGATTGAACGCGGGCCACGCGGTAACCCCGGCGTTGACCGCCATACGCCCCCCACCTTCTCACCCGAGTAAACCCGCCTTCCCTTCACCCCTTCACCTGACCACCCGTCACCTGACCCCCCGTGGGGAGCACCTATGACGACGCACACCCGTTCCGCCTCCCGCCTCCGGCACGACCCGCTCGTGCGTGGCCTCGGCTGGGCCAGTGCGCTCCTGGGCGTGCCCCAGGTCGCCGCCCCGGCCGGCTTCGCGCGGGCCCTGGGCGTGGACGACGCCCTCCGGCACCGCTCGGCCACGACCGCCGTCGGTGTGCGTGAACTGACGGCGGCGGCCGGGCTGTTGGGGCGGCCGCATCCCGCCTGGCTCTGGGCCCGCGTCGGTGGCGACCTCATGGACCTGACCATGTTGACCCGGGCCCTGAAGAACCACGACGGTCGCGGCCTGGGCCGCACCGTGGCCGCGACCGCCGCGGTCACCGCCATCACCGCCACGGACGTCTACGCGGCCGTGACCCGCACCCGTAGGAGCAGCCCCATGGAACTGACTGCGGCCACCACCGTCGTCCGGCCCCCGGATGAGGTGTACGCCCTCTGGCGGGATGTGGAGCGACTGCCGGACTTCATGGCGCACCTGGACGAGGTGCGCGTCACCGGTCCGCGCACCAGTCACTGGCGGGCCGGCGCGCCGTTCGGCAAGGCAGTGGAATGGGACGCCGAGACCACCCAGGACATCCCCGGCCGGCTGATCGCCTGGCGGTCGGTGGACGGCGCCGACATCGACAACTCCGGCGAGGTCCGCTTCGAGCCCGCCCCCGGCGGCCAGGGCACGGAGATCCGGGTGACCCTGCGCTACGACCTGCCCGGCGGGGCGCTGGGCAAGGCCGCGGCGCGCTACTTCGGCGAGGAACCGCACCAGCAACTGGACGACGACCTGCGCCGCTTCAAGCAGATCGTGGAGATCGGGGAGGTCGTCCGCTCCGAGGGCGCACCCGGCGGCAAGCGGGCCCGCGGCGAGTTCCCGCAGCACCCGGCCCGACCGCTGACCGAGGACGAACTGAAGGAGGCCCTGGCATGAAGGCGAACTGCTGGACGGGACGCAACTCGGTCGAGGTGCAGGAGGTACCGGACCCGTCGATCCTCAACAACCGCGACGCCATCGTGAAGATCACCTCCACGGCGATCTGCGGCTCCGACCTCCATCTACTCAACGGCTACGTCCCCACCATGCAAAAGGGCGACATCATGGGCCACGAGTTCATGGGCGAGGTCATCGAGGTCGGCCCCGGCATCAGCGACGGCAAACTCCGCGTCGGCGACCGGGTCGTCGTGCCCTTCCCCATCGCCTGCGGCGCCTGCGCGTCCTGCCGCGCGGAGCTGTACTCGTGCTGCGAGAACACCAA
Organism: Streptomyces sp. NPDC005799; assembly: GCF_040630525.1. Taxonomy (NCBI): domain Bacteria; kingdom Bacillati; phylum Actinomycetota; class Actinomycetes; order Kitasatosporales; family Streptomycetaceae; genus Streptomyces; species Streptomyces sp. NPDC005799. The sequence goes on along the minus strand of NZ_JBEXXQ010000001.1, from coordinate 324,912 downwards.
CCCCAACGCCGGTATCTCGGAGAAGATGTTCGGCCATCCCACCGCCGGCATCTACGGCTACTCCCACCTCACCGGCGGCTTCGCCGGCGGCCAGGCCGAGTACGCCCGCGTGGTGCTCGCCGACACCAACGCCCTCAAGATCGAATCGGACCTCACCGACGAGCAGGTGCTGTTCCTGTCCGACATCCTGCCGACCGGATACATGGGCGCCGAGATGTGCGACATCCAGGACGGTGACGTCGTCGCCGTCTGGGGCGCCGGTCCGGTCGGCCAGTTCGCCATGGACAGCGCCCGGGTCCTGGGCGCGGAGAAGGTCATCGCGATCGACAAGGAGACCTACCGGCTCGACATGGCAGCCGCCCAGGGCTACACCACCGTCAACTTCGAGGACACCGACGTACGGTCCGCCCTCCTCGAACTCACCGGGGGCCGGGGCCCCGACAAGTGCATCGACGCGGTCGGCCTGGAGGCCACACACGGTGCCTCCCACGTCCACCTCTACGACCGCGCCAAGCAGGCGGTCCGCTCCGAGACCGACCGGCCGCACGCCCTGCGCCAGGCCATCCTGTCCTGCCGGAGCGGTGGCGTGGTGTCGGTCATCGGCGTCTACGGCGGGCTGATCGACACATTCCCGGCGGGCGCCTGGATGAACAGGTCCCTCACCCTGCGCACCGGCCAGTGCCACGTTCAGAAGTACATGAAGCCGCTGCTGGGCCTGATCGAGCAGGGCAAGATCGACCCCACCCGGATCATCACCCACCAGCTGCCCCTGACCGAGGCACCGACCGGCTACGACCTCTTCAAGAACAAGCAGGACCACTGCGAGAAGGTCGTCCTCACGCCCTGAGGGCGCAGAAGAGCCCCCTGGATCAGGTCTCCACGCCCCTCGCGGGGCCGACACTCAGAGCCCAGATCACAAAGCCGTCCACGATGATCAACGTGATGGCCCACAGCGGATACCAGGGGAGCCAGGCGAAGTTGGCGAGCATCGACAGACCCGCCACCGTGATACCGACGACACGGGCCCAGGTCATGCCTCGGAACAGGGCGAAGCCCGCGGCAGCGACGACGACACCGAGAATGAGGTGCAGCCAGCCCCACCCCGTCAGGTTCCACTGGAACGTGTAGTTGCGGGTGGAGACGAAGACGTCGTCATTGGCGATGGCGGCTATCCCCTGGAAGATCGCCATGACACCACCGAAGATCATCACAATCCCGGCGAAGACCGTCCAGCCGGTGGCCGCTGCGCTGTCACGAACGGCCGTGTCGTGGCGGTGAGTGTGCGTGGCCATGTGGACTCCTCTGCAAAGGTCGTCGCCGTCGACCCGACAGGGTCGGCGACCAGCACATATCCAGCGTCGCACGGAGCGCGGGGGACGGCAGCTCGGAGGGCGGGCACGCCGTGGTCCAGCGGCAGCGACGGGTACAAGGGCTCGCGCAGCCTCACTCCACTAGGACGTCACCGGCAACCGCGACCGCAAGAGCCCCGTGTGCTCAACCAATCGGGTGTTCCTGACATGGTGCGACGTTGCCCGGAATGCGATGTTGCCCCCTCCGGTGAATGGTGGAGGAATGAACCCGCACCACCAGCCCGAGCAGGCGCTCCAGATCGACAACCGGCTCATCACGATGGGTGCCGTACTCACGGCGGCCGGGGCCCTGCTGGCCGGCGCCGGCATGGCCGTCATGACATTCGCCGCGGTCACGGCAGGCAAACGCATGATCCGCAACATGGACGTGCCTCCCTCCCAGCAGGCGGCCATGAAGTGGCGGCAGGCCAAGGAGGCCTCCCGAGCAGGCATGGAAGCCTGGCATTCCGCGTCCGACGCTTAGAACGCTCGCGTGGCCGGCAGCCCTGAGCGGGACGCCGAGCAGCCCTGAGCGGGACGCCGGCCGACCACCGCGCGAGTCAGTGGAGGATCTTCTCCTTGGCCCGCTGGTATTCCTCGTCGGTGATGTCGCCCCGGGTGCGGATCTCGGAAAGCCTTGCGAGTTCGTCCACCTCGCTGGTGCCCGTGCTGCGGGCCGTCTCCCGGATGTAGCGATCGGCCTGCTCCTGTTGCGCTCTGGCATGGGCAAGTTCGCGCTCGCCCATGCCCTTGCCCCGGGCGATGAGGTAGACGAACACGCCCAGGAACGGAAGGACGACCGTGAAGACGAGCCATCCCGTCTTGGCCCATCCGCTCAGACGGTCGTCCCGGAAGATGTCGACGATGACGCGGAAGAGCAGGACGAACCACAGGATCCACAGGGCGATCCACATGATCGTCAGGAAGGCCCCCAGAACGGGGTAGTCGTATGCCAGGTACACGTTGCCGCCCATCGCTTGTCCCTTGTGAGTCGTCGCCTTGAGATCGCTGAGGCCGCGACACCGTGAGTCCTGCCCAGGAGCAGGCGCTCACGGGCCGCTGCGGTTGGTGGGGGTTACTCGTCCTCGGCGCTGAGTTCGAGCCCGAAGGCCTCGCCGATGGCGCGGGCCGCGGAGACCACCCGGGCGCTGCCCACCACGGGGGCGATCGCCACGAGCGTGCCCTGGATCCTCTCCAGTGGCACGCCGACTTCCGCGGCGGTGCCGATGTTGAGGAGGTAGGAGGGAGCGGACGCATCCATGGCCACCAGGGCCGCGATGCGTGCCAGCAGATACGTCTCCTGGTCCAGTCCCGAACGCTCGAAGGTGTCGAGGTTCATCTGGACGAGCGTCTCGAACACCGGAGCGTCGGCTTCAGCGAGGGCGGCCACGCCCTCTGCCCCTGTCTTGCCTTCCACCATGGTTCGCTCTCCTTCCGGGCGGCAGTGTCAGCACCTTCAGGAGACCGCGGCTCGGCGCCGTCGGCATCACCCGGGAGAGGTGATCGCCCGTTCGCCGCGAGAGAGTCCCGCCCGTCCAGGCACGGATAGCCCGTTGCCCGTCTCGTCTCGACATCACCGCCCGCTCCGAGACGGCGCAACGGGTTAGCGCTCGGCCGGGACGTCGAGTTCTTCGAGGAGGCCGCGGACTCGGCGCTCGATCTCGTCACGGATGGGACGGACCGCCTCCACGCCCTGACTTGCCGGGTCATCCAGCTGCCAGTCCAAGTACCGCTTGCCAGGGAAGACCGGGCAGGTGTCACCGCATCCCATGGTGATGCAGACATCCGATTCCTTGACCGCATCCACAGTAAGGATCTTCGGCGTTTCGGCAGAGATGTCGATGCCCACCTCGGCCATGACGGCTACGGCGGCGGGGTTGACCTGATCGCCCGGGTTGGAGCCAGCGGAGCGGACCTCGACGCGGTCTCCGGCCAGGTGGCTCAGCCACGCCGCGGCCATCTGCGAGCGGCCGGCATTGTGGACACAGACAAAGAGCACAGAGGGCTTGTCGGACATCAGGAGTCTCTCTTGATCTCGCGCCTGTACGGCGGCACAAAAGGGCACTCACACATCAGCACCCAGTGATGTCAGCCACCACTGATGTGTAAGTATAAGTGCATGCTGACGTCAGTCGACGCTGATCTGATCCGGGTTCTGGCCGACCCGCTCAGGCTTCAGATCGTCACCCTGCTCGCGAAAGAGACGCTGTGCACCACCCACCTCGTGGCGGAGACCGGTGCCCGGCAGACCAATCTCTCCAACCATCTGAAGGTGTTGCGCGAGGCGGGCATCGTCGAGACGGAGCCGTGCGGCCGTTTCACTTACTACAAGCTGCGCGCGGATGTCATCGCATCGCTCGCCGGCCAGTTCGCCGAGTTGGCCGAGTCCGCCCGTACCGCCGCAGAGAACAAGCGGTCCTGCCCCTGATCCCTCGCCGTCAGTCGGCGACTGCATGAAGGAGTTCTGTTGACCGCCACGCACGAGGCCGCCGCCGAGTCACCGATACCAGCCGCCGAACCTCAGCCCGCGCCAGGTGCCACCCCGCCCCGCAGGCCGCTGACTGCCCGCGCCGCCGCCGAACTCATCGGCACTGCGGCCCTCGTCGCAGTCGTCATCGGTTCCGGCGTCCAGGCCACCGAACTGACCAAGGACGTCGGAGTGCAGCTGCTCGCCAACTCCCTGGCCACCGTCTTCGGCCTCGGCGTCCTGATTCTCCTGCTCGGCCCCGTATCCGGCGCGCACTTCAACCCCGTGGTCACACTCGCCGAGTGGTGGACCGCCCGACGCGGCGGCGCAGGTGTGGCGATCCGCGAGGCAGCCGCCTACGTCCCCGCACAGATCCTCGGCGCGATCGCAGGCGCGATCCTGGCGGACGCGATGTTCGGCAAACCACTGGTGCAGTGGTCCACGCACGACCGGTCCGCCGGGCATCTGCTGCTGGGCGAGGTGGTGGCGACGGCGGGCCTGATCCTGTTGATCTTCGGCCTGGCCCGCACCGACCAACTGCGCTTCGCCCCCATTGCCGTCGCTTCCTACATCGGCGCCGCGTACTGGTTCACCTCGTCCACGTCGTTCGCCAACCCGGCTGTGACCATCGGCCGCACATTCAGCGACACCTTCGCGGGCATCGCGCCCGGCTCCCTGGTCGGTTTCATCGGCATGCAGTTGATCGGCGCCGTGGTCGGACTGGTATTGGCGGCTCTGATCTTCCCGCCCGCACGGCAGACCGCCGAGTAACACGCGCGCCCCAGGTGCTGGTGATCGGCGGCGGCCAATCCGGGCTCGCCGCCGGCTACTAACTGCGCCGCCAGGGCCTCGACTTCGTAATCCTCGACGCCCAGAGTGCTGCCGGCGGTGCCTGGCAGCACACCTGGGACTCGCGACATCGTCGCCGTCTCACCCGTCCGCGAAGCCCGTGACCGACGTCTGCTCACCGCGAGCCCGATACCCACCCGTCTCGTCCCTGGAGACGTCGAGTGGGCCGATGGGACCAGAGCCGAGGCCGACGCGATCATTGAGGCCACATCGCCACCGACGGCACGCGCGCAGTGGACGAGCCCTGCCTGCACCTGCTCGGCTACGGCGACTGGACCGGCCCCGCCTCCGCCACCCTCGTCGGCGTCGGCCGACCGGCGCGTGACGCAGCCCGCGAGATCGCCGATGCCCTCTTGTAGACGACCCCCAGCAAACATGCGAAGAGGGGAGACCTCCAGCCGTACTCGCCATCGCTCCTCGTGAGTCCGGCAGCTGGTTCAGGAGCCAGAAGGCGAGGACCATCGTTCTCCCAGGTATCTCGGCGCGGCCGAGCCTGAGAAGCGAAGGGGAAGTGGCAGCCATGGACGAGGAGTGTCCACTGGATCGGCAGGCCGTCAGCGCCGAGTGGGAACGTGTGCGGGTCGACTTCCACCGACTCCTCACAGAGGCGAGCCACGCCGATCTGTCGCGTCCGACGGACGGGACACGGTGGACCAACGAGCAGCTGCTCTTCCACATGCTCTTCGGCTACATGCTCGTCCGCATTCTCCTGTCCCTGGTGGGCGTCTTCACACGGTTGCCAGGCGCAATTGGCAGGACGTTCGCCCGTCTGCTGGACGCCGCGGACCAGCCATTTCATGTCGTCAACTACGTCACCTCCGTGCTCGGCACGCTCTACTTCAACCGCCGCCGCATGGGGGCAAAAATGGATCGCACTCTCTCTGCGCTGCATCGGCGTCTCGACCGCGAGGACGAAACCACGCTCCGGCACGGCATGCCCTACCCGCCCCGCTGGGACCCGTACTTCCAGGGCTGGATGACGCGCGCCGACCTGTACCGCTACCCCACTCAGCATTACGACTTCCACCGCGCTCAGCTCACGCTCGGCGCTGAACACCACTGACTGTGGTCAGGCTCCCGCCCCGCCGCTCAAGCCGCTGTCGGCGCGATCGTCAGCAATGCGCCCATCGCCGCCAGCACCGAGGGCTCAACCCGGTAGTACACCCAGGTGCCACGCCGCTCGGAGCTCAGCAGCCCGGCATCCTTGAGCTTCTTCAGATGATGGGAAACGGTCGGCTGCGAGACACCGACATCGGAAATATCGCAGACACACGCCTCGCCTCCCTCATGCGAGGCGACCGCGGTGAAGAGCCGCAATCGCACCGGATCACCCAGCGCTTTGAACATCCGTGCGGCCGTCTCCGCCTCTTCCGCAGTGAACGGACGCTCGGTCAGTGGCGGACAGCACTGGGCCCCGCCCTCCGGCGCCTCGGGCTCAAGCAGCGGCAGCGCCTTCATGTTCGACATGCTTCTATGTTGACATATGTCGAATCAGTGAGGGCCACATGGAGCGATCACGGCTCGCCACTGATTCGATGAATGTCTATATTGACGCTCATCGATGCAAGTGTCATCCTTGGCGAGCGAGACATCGACAGACGTCGAATCAAAGGGGGACACCGTGAACGCGCCCACCACCGATCAGCTACCCGTCGTGGTCATCGGGGCTGGCCCCGCCGGCCTGGCCGCTGCTGCTCACCTCGTCGAGCGCGGCCTTGAACCGCTGGTCCTGGAGGCCGGACCCTCAGCCGGCACCGCCGTACGCGACTGGTCGCACGTCCGGTTGTTCTCCCCGTGGGCGGAGGTCACGGACCCCGCCGCCGAAAAGCTTCTTGCCCCCACCGGCTGGACCCGCCCCGACGGCGCCATCTACCCCACCGGCGGCGACTGGGCGGAGCACTACCTCCAGCCTCTCGCCGATGTCCTGGGCGACAAGGTCCGCTACGGTGCGACCGTCACGGGCGTGGCTCGCGCGGGGCGGGATCGCATCGTCGACGCCGACCGCGACCAGCAGCCGTTCACTGTCCACATCCAAACGGCCGACGGGGGCGAGGAACGCATCACGGCCCGTGCTGTCATCGACGCTTCCGGCACCTGGAGCGTCCCCAGCCCCATGGGCGCCGACGGCCTGCCCGCTCTCGGCGAGAAGGCGGCGACCGCCCAGATCTCCTACCGGGTACCCGACCTCAGGGACCCGGCGGTCCGGGCCCGGTACACAGGCAAACGCATTGCCGTCGTCGGCTCCGGTGCCTCTGCCTTCACCGCACTCGCCTACCTCGCCGACTTGGCCGCAGAGGAGCCGGGAACGCACACCGCATGGATTTTGCGTCGGGGCATCGGCGCGAACACCTACGGTGGTGGCGAAGCCGACCAGCTCCCCGCTCGCGGCGCCCTGGGCCTACGCGCCAAGGCCGCAGTCGAGGCCGGACACGCCAGCGCGGTCACGGGTTTCCGCACCCGGGCAGTAGAGCGCGACGGTGACCGGCTTGCCCTGGTCGCCGAAGACGGCCGCCGCCTCGACCCGGTCGACGAGGTCATCGTGCTCACGGGATTCCGCCCCGATCTGTCCTTTCTCTCCGAGGTCCGCCTCGGCCTCGACGAGCGCCTCCAGGCCCCGACCGCACTGGCCCCGCTCATCGACCCCAACGTCCATTCCTGCGGCACCGTCTACCCGCACGGCGTGAACGAGCTGTCCCACCCCGAAGAGGGCATTTACCTGGTCGGCATGAAGTCCTACGGCCGCGCCCCGACCTTCCTCGCGATGACCGGCTACGAACAGGTCCGCTCCATCGCCGCCGCCATCGCCGGCGACCCCGAAGCCGCTGAGCGCGTCGAACTGACCCTGCCCGAAACCGGGGTCTGCGGCGGCGCGGGTCTCTACGAGGACCCCGACGCGGGCCGGAGCGGTGAAGGCGGAGGCTGCTGCGCCGCCCCGGCCGCTCTCCAGATCGGCATCGGCGCACCGACCGCCTCCGGTGGCTGCTGACGACCTGCCGATGACGGACGTCCACGGAGCTGAGGCCGCGGCCGGTACGGGGGAACCGGTCGCGGCCTGGCGCCGCCCTACCGGCACTCTGCGCCACACGGATCACCAGTTGGGGAATCGTCTACTACGCCTTCCCTGTGCTGAATCCCGAGATCACCGCCGCAACCGGCTGGTCCAGTGCGTGTGATCGCTCGAAGCAGGCGCCGGACCAGCGTTCTTGACCGTCACCGGAAGCAGCTTCTTCCCGGTCGGGCCGATTTGTAGGGCCGGGTCCATCTGCGGGCACGGCGCTAGGGAAATCCCCCAGCGCGGGGGGTATTCCGGAAGGGGCAACGCACGCCGTCAGCCTTCGATCCGGGGTGCCTTCGCCCAGCGGCACCATTCTCGTCACTCGTGCCAGGCGACGCTTTCACGGCATGATCCTCGTCAGCATCAATAGATCTGGGGGGACCTATGACTCGCACCGCCATGCTGTTCACCGTCGTCCTACTCGTCAGTCTCACCGCCTGCGGAAGCAGAGACGACGCCAGACACCACGACGCACACCCGAAGAGCAGGCCAACCGCCAGCCAAGGGGACCGTTACCTCAAGGTAGCCCAAGACATGCCGTACACCGAGGGCAAGCCAACGGATCAGGAGCTTCTCGACTTCCCGCCGAAGTGGTGCAACGGACTGGCGCAAGGGCACAGCGTGGGAGATCTCTTTGATCTGCACGGGGACGACCTGTACCCAGCTGGCCAGCACTGGGGCTTGAAGCAGGCCGACGCCAACGAGCTACTGGTAACGGCCGTGAACGTCTACTGCCCGGACTACTGGAAGCAGGTGACTCAAGACATCAGATCCAACGGCGGCCTCTGAGCGCCGCTGCCAGAAGAGCACGCCGCTAAACCCACTCCAGGACTGGATGCCCACACCGCTCCCACGCCCCGGCAGCGGCGTTCTCGGGACGTCCTGAGGAACCGGCCGCGCCTTCAGGACCCCGAGAGGCCCGAGCGTTGCGGCCACATCGTCCTCGCTAGCCCCCGCCAGGGCGTCAGCGATCCGCGCCAGAGCCTCGCTTCACCTCAGTGGCTGTGTCCGCTGGTCGGAGCGTCCTTCTTGACCGTCAGCGGCAGCAACTTCTTGCCCGTCGGGCCGACCTGGATGTGGGTGTCCATCTGCGGACACACCCCGCAGTCGAAGCACGGCGTCCACCGGCAGTCCTCGACCTCCGTTTCGTCGAGGGCGTCCTGCCAGTCCTCCCAGAGCCAGTCCTTGTCGAGGCCGGAGTCGAGGTGGTCCCAGGGGAGGACCTCCTCGTAGGAGCGCTCGCGGGTGGTGTACCAGTCGACGTCGACGCCGAGCGGGGTCAGGGCCTTGTCGGCGCAGGCCATCCAGCGGTCGTAGGAGAAGTGCTCGCGCCAGCCGTCGAAGCGGCCGCCGTCCTCGTAGACGGCGCGGATGACCGCGCCGATGCGGCGGTCGCCCCGGGAGAGCAGGCCCTCGACGATGCCCGGCTTGCCGTCGTGGTAGCGGAAGCCGATCGAGCGGCCGTACTTCTTGTCGCCGCGGATCTTGTCGCGGAGCTTCTCGAGGCGGGAGTCCGTCTCCTCGGCGGAGAGCTGGGGCGCCCACTGGAAGGGGGTGTGGGGCTTGGGGACGAAGCCGCCGATGGAGACCGTGCAGCGGATGTCGTTGGAGCGGGAGACCTCCCGGCCCTTGGCGATCACCTTGGTCGCCATGTCGGCGATCTGCAGGACGTCCTCGTCGGTCTCGGTGGGCAGGCCGCACATGAAGTAGAGCTTGACCTGGCGCCAGCCGTTGCCGTAGGCCGTGGCGACGGTCCGGATGAGGTCGTCCTCCGAGACCATCTTGTTGATGACCTTGCGCATGCGCTCCGAGCCGCCCTCGGGGGCGAAGGTCAGGCCGGAGCGGCGGCCGTTGCGGGTCAGTTCGTTCGCCAGGTCGACGTTGAAGGCGTCGACGCGGGTGGAGGGGAGGGAGAGGCCGATCTTGTCTTCCTCGTAGCGGTCGGCGAGGCCCTTGGCGATGTCGCCGATCTCCGAGTGGTCCGCCGAGGACAGGGACAGCAGGCCCACCTCCTCGAAGCCCGTCGCCTTCAGGCCCTTCTCCACCATCTCGCCGATGCCGGTGATGGAACGCTCACGGACCGGGCGCGTGATCATGCCGGCCTGGCAGAAGCGGCAGCCGCGGGTGCAGCCGCGGAAGATCTCCACCGACATGCGCTCGTGGACGGTCTCGGCCAGCGGGACCAGGGGCTGCTTGGGGAACGGCCACTCGTCGAGGTCCATGACCGTGTGCTTGGACACGCGCCAGGGCACGCCCGAGCGGTTGGGGACCACGCGGGCGATGCGGCCGTCGGGGAGGTACTCGACGTCGTAGAACGCCGGGATGTAGACCCCTCCGGTCTTCGCGAGGCGCAGGAGGACCTCCTCGCGGCCGCCGGGGCGGCCCTCCGCCTTCCAGCCCTGGATGATCTTCGTCATGTCGAGGACGGCCTGCTCGCCGTCGCCGATGATCGCCGCGTCGATGAAGTCCGCGATCGGCTCGGGGTTGAAGGCGGCATGCCCGCCCGCGAGGACGATCGGGTCGTCGAGCGTACGGTCCTTCGACTCCAGGGGGATGCCGGCCAGGTCCAGGGCGGTGAGCATGTTCGTGTAGCCGAGCTCCGTGGAGAAGGACAGGCCGAACACGTCGAAGGCCTTCACGGGGCGGTGGCTGTCCACGGTGAACTGCGGGACGCCGTGTTCCCGCATCAGCGCCTCCAGGTCCGGCCACACGCTGTAGGTGCGCTCGGCGAGGACGCCCTCCTGCTCGTTCAGCACCTCATAGAGGATCATGACGCCCTGGTTGGGCAGGCCGACCTCGTAGGCGTCCGGGTACATCAGCGCCCAGCGGACGTCACAGGACTCCCAGGGCTTGACCGTGGAGTTGAGTTCTCCGCCGACGTACTGGATCGGCTTCTGCACGTGCGGGAGCAGAGCTTCGAGCTGCGGGAACACAGACTCGGCGGCCGCAGTGACTTCGGCAGGCATCTCGCGAACCTTCGTGGGTCGGACGGATCTGACAGGACTGACTGGACTGACAGCAGTGATCTGACAGGGGTGACCATCTAGCCTAACGCGGGCCGGGCATCCCTCCGTACGTTCAGACCTCCGCACCGTCCCTCACCGACGCCCACATCCCCGGCAGCTCCGTCTCCGCCAGCTCCGCCCGCCGCTCCTCTCGCCCGTACAGCAGGCCGTACGTGAAGGAGCTCTCCCCCGCCGCGTGCGCCACGGCGGACAGCTCGCGCAGGGTCTGGCGGGTCATGACGCTGTCCTGGTGGTCGCCGAGCAGGGTCTGGAGGGACTTCATCGACTTCAGCAGGGCGGTCGCCGGGTCGCCGAGCGCGGGGACGGCCGCCTCCGCCGAGTAGCGGGTCCGCTTGGCCTTCTTGCGGGCCTCGTGCAGGGCGAGGTCGCGGTCCTGGCCGGGCGGCAGGGCCACGGCCCGTTCGACGAGCTCGGTGAGTTTTCCGAAGTCGTTCCGTACGGCCTTGGAGATCACCTTCTCGGGCTTGCCGGCGGCCGCCTTCAGCAGGGGCGGGGCGTCGACCAGCGCGTCCAGGGCGTCGAGCAGGGCGAGGTAGCGCTTGGAGTCCAGGACGCCGGTCAGCCTGCGGCGCGAGCCGCCGCGGCGGGCGTTCGCCCACAGGCGCATCCGGGTGCGGACGGGGCCGTGGATCAGGGGGCGGGGCACCTCGGCGAGGGCGGCGGTGAGGCGCTCGGTCAGCACCTCGCGGTCGCGGTCCACGCCGAGTTCGCCGGCCAGCCACTTCAGCTCCTCGCCGAGTGGGCCGGTGATCTCGCGGTCGAGGACCTTGCCGTAGGAGCGGAAGGCGCTGCGCATGCGCCGGGTGGCGACGCGCATGCGGTGCACGGAGTCGTACGCGTCCTGCCGTACCGCCGGATCCAGTTCGACGATCGCGTCCCGCTGTTCGCGCAGGTAGGCGAGGACGTGGTCGCCGGCGGTCACGGGGGCCTGCGGCGTGGCCTGCTTGCGCTTCTTCTTGCCGCCGGGTGCCGTATCCGCGAGCGCCCGGGCCAGCTTGGAGGCGGACTTCGAGGGCCGTACGCCCGCCTTGCGCAGCCGTTTGTCGACCTTGTCGAGGAAGGCGGGGTCGCCGTCGTCGGCGAGTTCGACCTCCAGTTCGGTCCACTGGGCGCTGCCGCCGGCGTCGGTGAGCCGTTCGGCCTGTACGGCGTCCATGCTCACCTCGGCGAGCAGGCGGCCGTCGGCGTCGACGAGGTCCCGCAGGTCGCGGTCGGAGCGCAGGCGGACCACTGGCAGTAGTTCGGCGTCGCGGATCCGGGAGCGGACCAGGCCGGCGATGGCGCGCGGGACGGTGTCGGACAGCGGGGCGTGGATCTCGTCGCGGACGCCGGGGGCGACGGGGAACTTCAGGTGCCAGCCGGCGTCGGAGCCTCCGGTGCGGCGGCGCAGGGTGATGGAGGACCGGGCGAGACGCTCGTCGGCGGTGTCGTAGTAGGTGGCGTCGAGGTGGGCGACACCCTTGTCGATGACGGCCGCGACACCGGCCACGCCGGTCAGGTCCGGCAGGCCACTGTCGTCGGATTCGTACTTTCGCTCGATCTCGCGCTTTGTGTCCGCCATGACCTGAATCTAGTGGGATTCCGCTTCCGGCGGCAGGGCCCATGGGGCATGAATGCCGGGTGGACCCAGGGGTAACACGGGGTGTCCTGGGTGTCCTATGCCGACATGGGTCTCTGTACCTTGATCGACTGCAGCAGTCCCACGGCCACCCACACCGCGAACATGGATGAGCCGCCGTACGACACGAAGGGCAGCGGCAGGCCGGTGACCGGCATGATCCCCAGGGTCATGCCGATGTTCTCGAAGGACTGGAAGGCGAACCAGGCGACGATCCCGGCCGCGACGATGGTGCCGTACAGCTCGGTGGAGTCGCGGGCGATGCGGCAGGCCCGCCACAGGACCACGCCGAGCAGGAAGATGATCAGTCCCGCGCCGACGAAGCCCAGCTCCTCCCCCGCGACCGTGAAGACGAAGTCCGTCTGCTGTTCCGGGACGAACTGGCCGGTGGTCTGCGAGCCGTGGAAGAGCCCGGCGCCGGTCAGTCCGCCCGAACCGATCGCGATACGGGCCTGGTTGGTGTTGTAGCCGACACCGGCCGGGTCGAGGCTGGGGTTGGCGAAGGCGGCGAAGCGGTTGATCTGGTACTCGTCCAGGATGTGCAGCTGCCAGATGGCGACGCAGCCGACGATGCCGGCGGTGAGCAGGCCGAAGACCCAGCGGTTGGAGGCACCGGAGGCGAGCAGCACGCCCAGGATGATCGTCACCAGGACCAGGACCGTGCCGAGGTCGGGCATGAGCAGCACGATCATGATCGGTACGGCGGCCAGGCCCAGCGCCTGCAGGACCGTGCGGTGGTCGGGGTAGGGCCGGTCGCCCGCGTCCACCCGGGCCGAGAGCAGCATGGCCATGCCGAGGATGATCGAGACCTTCACGAACTCGGCAGGCTGCAGGGAGAAGCCGCCGCCGAGGACGATCCAGTTGCGGCTGCCGTTGATGGTGGCGCCGAGCGGGGTGAGCACCAGCAGCACGCCGAACAGGGAGATGCCGTAGAGGATGGGCACGACGTTGCGCAGGGTGCGGTGGCCGAGCCAGATCGTGCCGACCATCAGGGCGAACCCGATGCCGGTGTTCATGATGTGCCGGATGAGGAAGTAGTACGGGTCGCCCTGGTTGATCTCCGTGCGGTTGCGGGTCGCGGAGAAGACCAGGAGCGAGCCGATCCCGGACAGCGCGAGGGCCGACAGCAGCATCGGCCAGTCCAGCCGGCGGGTGAGCGAGTCGCGGGCGAACAGCCGGGTCCAGCCCGCGGGCCGGGGCCCGTACCCGGAGACGGAGAAGCTGTTGGCTCCGGTCATGTCGGCATCCTCCGGCTCCCCCTCTTACGAGGTCGCCTGCGGGTGGTGCGGTTGGTGGCCGTCGGTGAGGGGGTGGTCCCGGCGGGCTGGGTGCCGTCCGGGGAGGTGGTGCTCTGTTCGGTGGCCTTCTGCAGGTCCTTGACGGGGTCCTTGGCGACCTTGGGGGAGGCGATCGTGCCGTCCGCCTTGACCTTCGGCAGGCCCTTCTGCGGGGTGGGCAGCAGCGCCTTGCCCTTGTCGATCGAGCCGTCGGGCTGGACGCCGTAGAGGGCGCTGTAGATGTTGCGCACGGCCTCACCGGAGGCGCCGGAACCCGTACCGGCCTGGGCGATCGTCATGACGATCGTGTAGTCCTTGGAGTAGGTGGCGAGCCAGGAGGTGGTCTGCTTGCCGTAGACCTCCGCGGTACCGGTCTTGGCGTGCAGCTCGATCCTGTCCTGGGGCCAGCCCTGGAACTTCCAGGCGGCGGTACCGCTGGTGATGACGCCGGCGAGGGCCTTGTCCATGCCCTTGAGGGTGGCCTGGGTGACGGGCAGCTTGGCCTTGACCTTGGGCTTGATCTCCTGGACGGTCCTGCCGTCGGCGCTGATGACCGCCTTGCCGATGGTGGGCACGTACTCGGTGCCGCCGTTGGCGAGGGCGCCGTAGATCATGGCCTCCTGGATCGGCGTGACGAGGGTGTCGCCCTGGCCGATGGAGTAGTTGATCGAGTCACCCTCGCGCATCTTGTTGCCCTCGAGGCAGTTCTCGTAGGCGATCTTCTCGACGTAGCTGCCGTCCTTCTTGCCGGACTTGCACCAGGCGTCCTTGTTGGCCTTCCAGTAGGACTCCTTCCACTGGCGGTCGGGGACGCGGCCGGTGACCTCGTTGGGCAGGTCGACGCCGGTCTCCTTGCCGAGGCCGAACTGGTGGGCGGCCTTGTAGAAGTAGTCCTTGGGCTGGCCCTTCCTGGGGTTGATGCCGCCGTCCTTCTTCCACTGCTGGTCGGCGAGGCCGTAGAAGACGGTGTCGCAGGAGACCTCCAGGGCGCGGCCGAGGGAGATCGGGCCGAAGTTCTCGCCCTCGAAGTTCTTGAAGACCTGGCCGCCCACCGAGTACGAGCTGGTGCAGGGGTAGCCGCCGTCCCATGCGTAGCCGGCCTCGACCGCGGCAGCCGTGGAGACCACCTTGAAGGTCGAACCGGGCGCGGACTGACCCTGTATGGCCCTGTTGAGCAGCGGGTAGTCGGAGTCCTTGCCGGTGAGCTGCTTGTAGTCCCTGGCGGAGATGCCGCCCACCCAGACGTTCGGGTCGTAGGTCGGCGCGGACGCCATGGCGACGATACGGCCGGTCTTGGCCTCCATCACCACGACGGCACCGGAGTCGGCCTTGTAGTTCTCGCCGGTGATCGAGTCGAACTGCTCGCGGGCCTTCTTCATCGCGGTGTTCAGCTCGTACTCGGCGACGCGCTGGACGCGGGAGTCGATGCTGGTGACCAGGTTCGAACCGGGCTCGGAGGCGTCGGACTTGGCCTTGCCGATGACCCGGCCGAGGTTGTCGACCTCGTAGCGGGTGACGCCGGCCTTGCCGCGCAGCGCCTTGTCGTACTCGCGCTCCAGGCCCGAGCGGCCGACCTGGTCGGAGCGCAGATAGGGCGAGTCGGTGTTCTTGGCCTGCTGGATCTCGTTGTCGGTGACCGGCGAGAGGTAGCCGAGGACCTGGGCGGTGTTGGCCTTGCCCGGCGAGGGGTAGCGGCGCACGGCCTCGGGCTCGGCGGTGATGCCGGGGAAGTCCTCGGAGCGCTCACGGATCTGCAGGGCCTGACGGGGCGTCGCCTCGTCGGTGATCGGGATCGGCTGGTAGGGCGAGCCGTTCCAGCACGGCTGGGGCGTCTTGGCGTCGCACAGCCGGACCTTCTGCATGACCTCCGCGGGCTTCATACCGAGGACCCCGGCCAGCTTGGTGAGGACGGCCCTGCCGTCGTCCTTCATCTTCAGCAGGTCGGTGCGGGAGGCGGAGACGACCAGCCGGGTCTCGTTGTCCGCGAGGGGCACGCCCCGCGCGTCCAGGATCGAGCCGCGCACGGCGGGCTGGACGACCTGCTGGACGTGGTTGCCCGACGCCTCCTTCTGGTACTGGGAGCCCTCCCGGATCTGCAGGTACCACAGCCGGCCGCCGAGGGTGCCGAGCAGGGAGAGGACGAGGATCTGGATGACGACGAGCCTGATCTGGACCCGTGGGGTCCGACCCGTCTCGGGAATGTTGGTCACTGCGGCTGCCTCCCCCTCTCAGCGTGTAGGTGTGTCATATCCGACCGAGCTGTGAACGCCGGCCGGGAACTCCGCCGCCCTCACAGCCGCTTGACCCCCTTGATGCGGCCCACCCGCGCGGTGCGGGTCCGGGCCCGGGTCTTCAGGGCGCCGAGGCCGCCGCGCTGGCCGCCGATCTTCAGGCCGGTGCCGTTGGAGATCCAGCCGGTGGAGATGTCGGTGGCCTTCTTGCCGGCGGAGGAGGTCTCGGCGAGCGGGTCGTTGTCCGCGCGCCGGGCCAGCGCCATGATCCCGGGGACCACGAACGGGGCGAGCAGCAGGTCGTACAGGGCGGCCGTGAACAGCAGGCTGACCAGGCCGACATGGCGGGCGGCGGTGTCGCCGACGAGGGCGCCGACACCGGCGTACAGCAGGGTGGAGCCGATCGCCGCGGCGACCACGACGACCATGGGGCCGGTGGCCGACTTGAGTCTGCCGTTCTCCGGTTTGATCAGCCCGGCGAGGTAGCCGGTGACGCACAGCACCAGGGCGTAGCGCCCGGCCGCGTGGTCGGCCGGGGGCGCGAGGTCGGCGAGCAGACCGGCGGCGAAGCCGACGAGGGCGCCGCCCACATGGCCGTACACCATGGCCAGGCCGAGGACGGTCAGCAGCAGCAAGTCGGGGACGGCGCCCGGGAGATGGAGCCGGGCGAGGACGCTCACCTGGATCACCAGGGCGACGACGACCAGCGCCGAGGAGAGCAGGATCCGGTTGACGCGCATGGGGATTCAGCTCCTACTGCTGCTGGGTCTGGCCGTCGAGGGACGCGGTCGCCGAGGGCGTGACCGTGACGGTGACCGTCGGCGTCGGGGTCGGCTTGGGCTTGGGCGGCAGCACTGTGTCGCGCGGGTCCTTCTTCGGGGCCTCGACGACGACGCCGACGATGTCGAGCTTGGTGAAGCCGACGTACGGCGTGACGTAGATGGTGCGGGTCAGGCCGCCCTCGGAGGGCTCGACGCGGGAGACCACGCCGACCGGGACACCGGGCACGAAGGGCTTGTCGGCCTCGGAGCCGAAGGTGACCAGGCGGTCGCCCTTCTTCACGTCGGCCTTGCCGTTGAGGAGTTCGACGCGCAGCGGCCGGTCGCCCTGGCCGGAGGCGAAGCCGAGTTCGTCGCTGGCCTCCATGCGGGTGCCGACGGTGAAGTCGGGGTCGTTGGCGAGGAGGACGGTCGAGGTGTTCGGGCCGACGGTGGTGACGCGGCCGACGAGACCGTCGCCGTTGAGCACGGTCATGTCCCGCTTGATGCCGTCGTTGGCGCCGACGTCGATGGTGATGGTCCAGGAGAAGCCCTGGGCCGCCCCTATGGCGATGACCTCGGCGCCCTTGATGCCGTACTGGCCCTCGCCGGCGATCCGCATCATCTTGTCGAGCTGTTTGAGCCGGCTGGCGTTGCGGTCGTCGCTGCCCAGCTTGGCCTTGAGGGCCGCGTTCTCCTGCTCCAGCCGGGCGAGCCGGTCGTGCTTGGTGCCGGAGTCGCGGATCGCGGAGACGGCGTTGCCGACCGGGTCGACCGCTGACGACACGCCGTTCTCGATGGGCCCGAAGACGGTGGCGGCGGCCTGTCGGGCACCGTCGACCGGGGAGTCCTCCCCGCCGCGGATGTCCACCGTGATCAGCGCGAACGCGACGGCGATCAGCAGCACCAGGAGCAGCCGGCTCTCTCTCGTGTCCCTCACGTGCGGCGGCCGTGCCTTCCTCATAGGAATGTGCGGGTGTTCAGGTATTCGTGATGCCGAGGCTTATGCGAGCTTATGCCTCTATATCAACGATCCGCCGCACGAGAGGAGATCATCTCGTACGGCGGAATCGAAGAGTTACGTCATCTGCGCGGCTGGGCGTCCAGGACCTGCTGGAGCGCCTCGAACTCCTCGACGCACTTGCCGGAGCCGAGCGCCACGCTGTCCAGGGGGTCCTCGGCGATGTGGATCGGCATGCCCGTCTCGCGGCGAAGCCTTTCGTCAAGTCCGCGCAGCAGCGCGCCCCCGCCGGTGAGGACGATCCCCCGGTCCATGATGTCGCCGGACAGCTCCGGCGGGCACTTGTCGAGGGTCGTCTTGACGGCGTCGACGATGGCGTTGACCGGCTCCTCGATCGCCTTGCGCACTTCGGCGGCCGAGATGACGACGGTCTTGGGCAGCCCGGAGACGAGGTCCCGGCCGCGGATTTCGGTGTGCTCGTCGGAGTCCAGGTCGTACGCCGAACCGATCGTGATCTTGATCTGCTCGGCCGTCCGCTCACCGAGGAGGAGGGAGTACTCCTTCTTGATGTGCTGGATGATCGCGTTGTCCAGTTCGTCGCCCGCGACGCGGATGGACTGGGCGGTGACGATGCCGCCGAGCGAGATGACCGCGACCTCCGTGGTGCCGCCGCCGATGTCCACCACCATGTTGCCCGTGGCCTCGTGGACCGGCAGGCCGGAGCCGATGGCCGCGGCCATGGGCTCCTCGATGATGTGCACCTGGCGGGCGCCGGCCTGGGACGACGCCTCGATGACGGCGCGGCGCTCGACGCCGGTGATGCCCGAGGGCACACAGACGACGACCCGCGGACGGGCCAGATACCGCCGCTTGTGGATCTTCAGGATGAAGTAGCGGAGCATCCGTTCGGTGATCTCGAAGTCGGCGATCACGCCGTCCTTCAGCGGTCGCACGGCGACGATGTTGCCGGGCGTGCGCCCGATCATCTTCTTCGCCTCCGCGCCGACCGCGAGAATTCCACCGGTGTTCGTGTTGATCGCGACGACGGACGGCTCGTTGAGTACGATCCCGCGACCCCTGACGTACACCAGCGTGTTGGCGGTCCCGAGGTCGACAGCCATGTCACGGCCGATGAACGACATTGAGTTCCCCATCAGGATTCGTCTGGCCTTCCTGGGAGCTTTTGAGGGCTTGTCAGGTAGGCGAAGTGGGTGCTGTGACGTGAAGGCTTCCATCGTAGACGCGCCTTCGCGAACACTGCGGGAGGGTCTTCGCCATTGTCAGCAGATGATGCGCGGCTCCGCTTGTGGAGACGGGCGTTCGGGGGCACTCGTTCCCTCGATCGCCGGTGCATATGCAGGAAGTCCGGGGACAATACACCGAACTTCCCGACGTGCTGCCGCGGGGGTTACGCGCGGCCAGGGAAGAAGATCTTCACCTCGCGCTCCGCGGACTCCTCGGAGTCGGAGGCGTGGATCAGGTTCTCCCGGACGATGACGCCGTAGTCGCCGCGGATGGAGCCGGGGGCGGCGGCGATCGGGTCGGTCGGTCCGGCCAGCGCCCGCACGCCTTCGATCACCCGCTCACCCTCGACGATCAGGGCGACGACCGGGCCGGAGGCCATGAACTGAACCAGCGGCTCGTAGAAGGGCTTGCCCTTGTGCTCGCCGTAGTGCTGCTCCAGCGTGTCCTGGTCCAGCGTGCGCAGCTCCAGCGCGGTGATCTGCCAGCCGGCCTTGCGCTCGATACGGCTGATGATCTCGCCGGTCAGGCCACGGCGGACTGCGTCGGGCTTGAGCAGGACGAGGGTGCGCTGGGTCACGACGGCTCCTAATGGATCAATGGGGTGCGCTGTGTTCAGGGGCCTGTCGTCAAACTCCCGCCGTCCGCCCCCCCGGGCGAGCGGGGGTTTTGGGAAAGGCCCGGGGGTTAAAAGGGGGGTGGGGGGGCGGGTGAAACAACCGCCAGGGT